>JAGXSK010000129.1 GCA_018333845.1 Clostridia bacterium
TCAATTTCTTCCTTTGTCCATTCCTGCAGGGTTATAAAGTGTCTGCCTCTAAATTGTGATTTCATTGTTAATATCCTCCTTTATTTTGCTTATATTTTTTTTTTATTTATTATCCACTAGGTTTTTTGTACTCTCTGGCATCTGGTCAGCGTATTTGTTCACATATATTGAAGGAATTACTGCATACATTGCTGCAGCTTTAACCAATTCACTCTTCCACGTTTTTTCATTGGGAGCATGGGCTTCCTTCTCTGCTCCTGGACCAAATCCTATACAGGGTATGCCAAATCTTCCCATGATAGATACTGCATTTGTGGAAAATGTCCACTTATCAACCAGGGGCTGGCTGTTAAACAACCCTTCATAGCTTTCAACCAATGTCTTTGTTGCTGGATGATCTTCTTCTATCAGCCATGTTGGAAAGTATGATTTTGTTGGATATGTCAGCCCAGTATATGATTTTCTATCGTAGTCATACATTTCTACCTCAGCATTGACTTCCTTTACAGCAGGCAAGTTTTTTATCTGCTGCAGGGCATATTCATAGGTTTCCCCTGCAGTAAGTCTTCTATCAACTGAAATGGCACATCCATCTGCAACGGCACACCTTGAGGGAGAACTGAAGAATATTTCTGATACTGTTAACGTCCCCTTTCCTAAAAAGTCATGATCCATAAGGTTTTCATTTAAAGCTCTTAACTCAATTAATATGGGTGCCATTTTGTAGATTGCATTATCACCCCTGTCTGGAGCAGAGCCATGGCAGCTAAGACCCTTGGTGCTAACCTTTATTTCCATTCTGCCCCTTTGTCCCCTGTAGATATTAAGGGAAGTAGGTTCAGTTATTACCACAAATTCAGGAACTACCTTGCCTTCATTAATGATATACTGCCAGCAGAGCCCATCACAATCCTCTTCCTGAACTGTTCCAGTTACAACTAGTGTATAATCACCTTCAAGTCCTAGATCCTTGATGATTTTCCCTGCATAAACCATGGAAGCCATGCCTCCTAACTGGTCAGAAGCTCCTCTTCCTATAATTACCTCATCATCCTCATAACCTTCATAGGGATCGTAATCCCAATTTTTTATCTCCCCAACACCAACAGTATCAATATGGGCATCCATGGCAATGAGATGCTTGCCGTGGCCTATGTACCCCAAAATATTTCCCATTGGGTCTATCTCAACCTTATCGAAACCAACCTTTTCCATTTCCTCCTTGATACGCTTAATAACTAACTCCTCATTACAGCTTTCACCTGGTATTGCTATTAGATCCCTTAAAAATTTGGACATTTCAGGCTTGTATTCATTAGCCTTTTCTAAAATCTTTTGAAAATCCAAGTCCATCTGCTTCAAACCTCCTATTTTTTATTTTATTTTTATTATTATAGTTTGGTAAAGCACAATACCTGAACCATCAACCCACCCCATCGGCAAAACAGTAAAGTGCATATATTTTACTGTTTTATTATCTGATTTAATGAATTTTCTTATTAGATAACAATAATAATTAATGTTTAAATGACAGGGCATGTGGGTTATTATTTACTTCTTACCAGTTTAAATTGATACTTATCTCCTCTAAAATATTGGAATCCATAATTTATAGGGATACCATTCTCATCATACATGACTCCTTCGAGGTAAATCATGGGGGTATTTACCCTTACCTCAAGCAAACGCGCCACTTTGGATGGAGGTAAAACAGCATTAACTGTAGAGATATATTTGCTTGGCTTGTATTTGGTATACTTGTTAAGAAATTCATCCAAGGACTCACATTTATACCTTAGCTTAAGGAAATCTTTGTCATTATTAACCAAAAAACCCGGGAGTACGTCAAAACAGTATATTACAGGTTCACCATCTGACAACCTCAAACTTTCAATTTCGTAACATATATCTCCAGAATTTAAGTTAAAAACCTTTGCCATTTCTTCATCCAGTGTGGTTTCATGAATTGATAAAACCTTGTCTTCTGCCACATGCCCTGATTGGCGTATGGAGTTGGTTAAGCTTTCTAATTTTTCTATGCCAGCCACTACCTTGGAAGGACTCTGACTGACATAGGCACCTCTTCCATGTTTTCTTGAGATTACACCCATATTTTCTAAATGTGTCAATGCTTCCCTCAACGTACCCCTGCTGACTCCCAATATTTTGGAAAGTTCAGGCTCAGAGGTCAGCTTTTCCCCAGGCTTAAAAACGCCTTCATCAATTCTCTGTTTAATCTCATCAGCTACTTCTACATATAGAGGTCGTCTCATATATACCCTCCATTGCCGGATCAGGCACTTAATTTAATGTTAGATTCATGACACTAGTACGTTATAAATTTATAATTGACTAATTGCCAGATTGTCTAACAATTTATATTTAATGTATTCTGCATCATTTGAAAAATTCCTGCATGTTTAAAATTAAAATTTAACTTTTTTAGAGGGTCAGGCTTGACAAATTGACAAAAATATTAAAGAAACTGCGATTTTAAATGATTATTAAATCGCAGTTTCTTTCATTGCTATAATCAATAGAATATTAAATAGCTGTTGTGAAACTTACAGTTTCTAGATTTATGCGTTTCGTCCTGTATCTTCTGGGAAAATAATATTTAAAAATAATGAAACCAATGCGGCTACAACAATCCCTGAACCAGCAAATATAAGCTTAACAGACTCTGGAAAATACTGCAGCGCATTTGGTACTGAACCTAACCCAAGACCCAGTCCTAGAGAAACAGCAACTATAAGCATGTTCCTGCGATTTAATGGCATCTTGGTAATTAACGCTATGCCAGATGTGGCTATCATGGCAAACATTATTATAGCTGCTCCACCCAATACGCTTTGTGGCATTACCGCTATTAAAGCGCCCACCTTGGGAAACAATGCCGATGCTATCAAGAATAATGCACCAATAGTTACAACATAACGGCTCATAACACCTGTAAAGGATACGACACCTACATTTTGGCTGTATGAAGTGTTTGGAAGGGCATTAAATATTGCGGCAAAACTACTTAACAAACCATCGGCTATAATACCACCAGATAATTCCTTGTCAGTAGCCTCTCTGCCAGCACCACCTGTAGTTATACCAGAAATATCTCCTACAGTCTCAACAGCTGTAACAATATACATGATTAACATTGCAGCAATTGCTGCCCAGTGGAAAGTCATACCATACTGAAAAGGAGTGGGTATGGCAAACCAGGCAGCCTCTACTACAGGTGCAAAATTCACTTTGCCCATTGGGATAGCAACTATATAGCCAACAACAATACCAATTAGAATTGCTGACATACTAATAAAGCCCTTAAAAAACTGGTTGCAGATAATAACAGTAACTAACACAAGGAAACCCAGAAATAGATTAGAAAAGGATCCAAAATCTGCAGCACCCACGCCGCCAGCAAAATAATTTATCCCTGTGGGCATTAGAGACAAGCCAATTGTTAGTAAAACTGTACCTGTTACTACTGGAACAAAATATTTTCTTAATGTTTTCAAAAAGAAACCTAAAATGGCCTCGAAGAAGCCTCCTATAAATGCTGCACCAAGGATGCCAGACAGGCCAAACTGACCTCCAATAGCAATAGAAGTAGGAAGAAAGCCGAAACTGGTACCCATTACAATGGGTAAATTAGCGCCTACAGGACCGATCCTATTAGCCTGAATAAGGGTTGCTATCCCTGCTACAAACATTGCACATTGAATCAAAAATGTCTTTTCACCTACAGTAAGGCCAAGTACTCCGGCAATAATGATAGGTACTGTTACATTACCAGCAAACATTGCTAAAACATGCTGCAACCCAAGTGGAATAGCTTCTTTTAGTGGAGGCTTATCTTCCACGTCATAAACAGCTTTCACAGTAGTTGGGGAACCGACCATTGTTTCCTTATCCATTTTCATTCCTCCTTGTTTTTAATAGCAGTTTGATACTGCTAATTCATCTGTCTAACAAAGCCATTTCCTAACGGCAGTTGGAACAGATTTATGACAGAGGTGTCTTATCAGGAAAAATCCTGCCGGATTGATGGATTGTCAGACAATTCATGCTAGTTGTTATTCTCTATTTACTTTCAAAAATCCTGCTAAATACTATTATTAAATTTTCTTATTTATATAAAGTTTTCCATATATTGCTGCCAAAACATTATTAGTCCACTTATTACAGCTGGTTTTAATTTCAATCCACGCACCCGCATGGGGTGCGACATCACCAACCCGCTAGCCAGCGTCATTATATGCGATTTCAATCCACGCACCCGCATGGGGTGCGACCTATGTTGTATGGCGGGAAATATTATGTAGATAAGCAAATTAATGAAGGTAAACTAGCCCGAAATTATCACATTATAAAATAGATGACAAAGAATCGGAACCCTACTGGAATGTGCAAAGATATTTTCACTTTACAGTAGGATTAATATTTGTAAAATAATTTGCATAGGGAGTGTGCCAACTCTATAGCCCCTTAGAAGACTTGGAGGAAATACATGAAATATGTTAGCATTATTATAGGGTGTTTTTTGCAAGTGAAAATTCCTCAGTTTTGCAAAAGTTTTTCCTCAGGCACCGGTGGGGAATTTTTTTACAATAAATACCTATCCTCCTTCCTTAGTTAAGTGGAAACTGGTTAATTCTGTTCCCAATAATGTAAATTTATGACACACTTAATACTTCTGTTATTAAACGAAGTAGACTAGTTTGGTAAGGAATCAAGAGCCATTAGCTTGACGCTCCCGACTCCTTATGCCTCCTATGCCTTCATAAAACCAACAAGTGAAGACATATATCTGGTTAAAGAGAACTAACCCTTATAGTCACGTATCCTTTTCCTGAGCTGTTCATAAACATCTTGTTCTGTATACTCAACTTCACGACCTTCATTATCAACAGCATAACTGCCGTATGTGTCTAATAATTCTTGGGCAAGCTTTTCTGGAAAATATGCTCTCATATTTTCCAGGTATTCTCTTAAAAGTTTTTTGGTCAGAAACATTACTATCTCCTCCACCTTTTCTATGTTAATGAAGACTCTCTCATTCGGTTACTAGGCCCTGGGAACAATAGCAGGTGGCAATGGTGCAATACTCTGTCAAGGATGGCACCAGTCATCTGTTCGTCATAAAAAACGTTTACCCATCTGGAGAATTTTATATTTGTGTTTATAATTAGTGACTTTTTTTCATAGCACTCAGAGACCACTTCAAACAGCAGCTGTGCTCCTGTCCGATCTAATGGAACGTAGAAGGAAAGTTTCAATTCCTCATAGGAAGGCTGGTAACCAGGTGTTCGATTTAACGATTATACCACCGGAGTGGGGTTTCAATTCCTCATAGGAAGGCTAGGAACTATAGGTGGTGGTAGTACTGAAATAGTTTTTAAACAGGTTTCAATTCCTCATAGGAAGGCTAGGAACCTTCTCCATAGATTTCATCTAGTTTACTTTTTATATGTTTCAATTCCTCATAGGAAGGCTAGGAACCAGGTATATTGTTTACAAGGGTACGCATGTTAACTGGTTTCAATTCCTCATAGGAAGGCTAGGAACTCAGGTTGACGGCATGCCAAACAAATGTTTGGTCAGTTTCAATTCCTCATAGGAAGGCTAGGAACTAAAAGAGAGTTTTACCTTCACATCAAAGGGTTGTAAGTTTCAATTCCTCATAGGAAGGCTAGGAACCTGTAAGCTTGTACTCTTGTTGAATACTATTTGTGAAGGTTTCAATTCCTCATAGGAAGGCTAGGAACCAGTTTATTATTTTCAAAACTAAACTGATTTCTGCAGTTTCAATTCCTCATAGGAAGGCTAGGAACTATAATGTGCCCGCAGGGGCTATTACACAGCAGATTGGTTTCAATTCCTCATAGGAAGGCTAGGAACCCTGACAACAGGAGTGCAAGGAGGACAATTAAATGAGTTTCAATTCCTCATAGGAAGGCTAGGAACCATGGATTTAAGGAGGCATAGTCATGAAACAATGTAGTTTCAATTCCTCATAGGAAGGCTAGGAACTTCATTTCAACTCTCCTTCCCGCCCGTATGGTGGGCGGTTTCAATTCCTCATAGGAAGGCTAGGAACAAAACATTCATGCAGCAGAAACAAGAATTGCACAAAGTGTTTCAATTCCTCATAGGAAGGCTAGGAACCAACAACGCAACAACGCAACAACATAATGTTGTAAGTTTCAATTCCTCATAGGAAGGCTAGGAACAATAATCCCTTTTGTGCCATTTAATACAAACCCTCTGGTTTCAATTCCTCATAGGAAGGCTAGGAACTCATAACTGAGCTTAAAAAGCATAAGAGGTTATCTGGTTTCAATTCCTCATAGGAAGGCTAGGAACTTGAAATTGGAAAATCGGTAGAAGAATACATCAATTGTTTCAATTCCTCATAGGAAGGCTAGGAACCTGTTAATGGTGAAAAGGCTGTAGTCTTCTACAACGAGTTTCAATTCCTCATAGGAAGGCTAGGAACAGGGTTTATTAGATGAATTAAAAAGGATTTATGAAGGTTTCAATTCCTCATAGGAAGGCTAGGAACTAGTTCAGGAAGAGGACCAGTCTCCTGGCTTCATAGGTTTCAATTCCTCATAGGAAGGCTAGGAACGTTAATGGTGAAAAGGCTGTAGTCTTCTACAACGAGTTTCAATTCCTCATAGGAAGGCTAGGAACAAGGAAGTAGGAATGAAAAAACAACTATTTTATAGAGTTTCAATTCCTCATAGGAAGGCTAGGAACTCCTCACCTGCTTGCCTGGCTTCCGCCGAGGGATGTGTTTCAATTCCTCATAGGAAGGCTAGGAACAATGTCTGACAATAACCAGCATGATGACATTACAAGGTTTCAATTCCTCATAGGAAGGCTAGGAACATGTGATGATTTCCATGTTTTCTTTGCTCATGATAGGTTTCAATTCCTCATAGGAAGGCTAGGAACCAGTTTGCGTTGCAAAAGCCTTGTTACAAGACAATAGTTTCAATTCCTCATAGGAAGGCTAGGAACTATTACAAAGTTACAATCACACAACAACGCAACAATAGTTTCAATTCCTCATAGGAAGGCTAGGAACTATTACAAAGTTACAATCACACAACAACGCAACAATAGTTTCAATTCCTCATAGGAAGGCTAGGAACGTTTTTCCGTTTTGGTATGTTAAATCATTAGGAACTCGTTTCAATTCCTCATAGGAAGGCTAGGAACGTTGCTGGTTGCTGGTTGCTGGTTGCTGGTTGCTTGTTTCAATTCCTCATAGGAAGGCTAGGAAC
>JAGXSK010000130.1 GCA_018333845.1 Clostridia bacterium
CATCCATTTTTTGTATTCACCGGTTTTAATGTTTTCTATCCAATTACTATTATCCAAGTACCATCTTATGGTTTTCTTTAAACCTGTTTCAAAGGTTTCCTTGGGATACCAATTTAGTTCTCTTTGAATTTTTGAAGAATCAATGGCATATCTGAGATCATGTCCTGGTCTGTCCTTAACAAAGGTAATTAAGCTTTTAAAATCCTCAGGGCTTTTACCTGCTTCTCCAGCCAGAACCTCACATATCTTATGAACTATGTCTATGTTTGTCCATTCATTATTTCCACCAATATTGTAGGTTTCGCCAAGCTTACCCTCTTGAATAACCTTCCAAATAGCTTCGCAATGATCTGTAACATAGAGCCAATCCCGTACATTTTCCCCTGTACCATATATGGGCAGAGGTTTACCTTCTAGAGCATTTAATATCATTACTGGTATTAATTTTTCTGGGAACTGATATGGGCCATAGTTATTTGAGCAATTTGTTATCTTTATTGGAAGTCCATATGTACGAAAATACGCCCTTGCCAGATGGTCACTAGAAGCCTTTGAAGCTGAGTATGGGCTGCTGGGATCATAATTTGTTTCTTCTGTAAATAAGCCTGTTTCCCCTAATGAGCCATATACCTCATCTGTACTTACATGATGAAAAATCTTACCATTTTTATTAATCCAGCTCTTTCTGCACGCCTCTAACAGGTTAAACGTGCCCACTATATTCGTATGTATAAATTCTGCCGGTCCTAATATACTCCTATCAACATGGCTTTCAGCTGCAAAATGAACAATTATATCAGGTGCATATTTTTCAAATACATCTATAACCTGATTATAGTCAGCAATATCGCACTTGATGAAGGTATAGTTAGACATATCTTCTATGTCTTTTAGATTTGAAAGATTAGCTGCATATGTAAGCTTATCAAGATTTATAAAGCTGTATTCCGGATATTTTGGTACTAACAAATTCAGAAAGTTGGATCCTATAAATCCAGCACCACCAGTTACTAGAATCCTCAAAAAATCTCCCCCTTCTCAAAAGCAAGCTAGAATCGTAACACACCATGATACCCCAGGCATCTCAAATCATAAAGAAAACTTGGCTTTCGCCAAGACTTTTGGCGCCAGCGAAAGCCTTAGTTGCACTTATACTATCTACATTTTAAAGTTATACTTTCTGATAGTGTAAAAAATCACAGACTAATTGTCGTTTTATGTCTGCCTTATTTAAACTTCTATATTATTAAATGAATTCCTGCTAAAAGCAAAAAATTTAACCAACAGTTTTTCCCATTATATCCAATGTCTTAGTAGTTCCAAGTAAAAACTACTTAACAAATCTCCATTAAGAAAAAGGTCAACTTAGGATTCAGGCAATCTGCAGGAGGAGGGCTGTTCTTGTTTGATTTGACATGCTGCTTATTATCAGTTGATTCTAGTTGATAATAGTTATATAATTATTATCGGGGTGAAAGTATATGTTAAAAGGCAATGAACTGATGACGGCTAAAGAGCTAGCTGAAGCTTTAAACCTTTCTGCGGAAACAATCTGGAGGTACACCAGGGAAAAGAAAATCCCCTATATTGAATTGGGTCTAAATAGTACCAGCTATTATTTGGACTAATTTGCGACAGCAGTATAAAATCGCTGCTCCTTTGAACTAGTTAATATGGATATTAAACATCTCTTTTGCCAATTCTATTGCCTCAGGAAAATATCCATCCAAATGTCCCTTGAGAACATCTAGTTTTTCAAGCAGCTTATCCCCTGAGTATCCTTGGTTGTCCAGGTAGACTATGGTACTTAAAACTTCTAAGACGCCTGATTGTTTTTCTGCCAGTAATGAGATGAATTCCTTTTCTTTTAAAACGTCATTTTTAAAATCTTCACTTTCCCCATTTAAAGTATATTTATATGTCATTCCCATGGGACCTTCCATTATTTTTTCTTCAATTAATTCCCACTTTTCAGCTTGTTGTAAATCATCACTTAGACTAGGGGAGTACACTCCATAATGATGAAAAATAAAATCCTGACCCAGTTCAATTCCTTTCTGCTGGCATAAATACACTATTTTATGAATTTTTTTACGTCCAGTTATTTCTCCGCCAACAGTATTAACCAATGCAACCAATTTGTCTATCCTGGTTATTTTGTCCATTAAATCTCACCCTTTCATTTTATGAATTATTTCCTTTGGCAAATACCAGCGGCTTTCTGAATAATTTAAGGCATCTTTTCCTTTAATCAATAACCCACCGTAACCTGAAAGTTGATGTGCTCTTCCGTCACTATCCAAATACCACACTTCCTGGGGATCTTTAACAATATTCATGTAGTAAAAGTAGTCCTTGTAAGCAATATCTTTAGGTTCATCTTCCACAAAGAAATAATCAAAATCTTTCCCTAACAATTCTTTTACCTTTTCCCTTTGGTCAGCATATTCTTTTCTGCCCTCTTTAGGTATAAATACACCAAATAATTTCCTATTAATAAAATCATTGGATAGTTGTTTAAGAATATTATCTTGTGAATAATAAGCCCATTCGTCAATCCATGTTAATATCAAAAAGTCATTTAACTGCATATATTCTTTTACGGTTGTTAGCACCAATGTTTGCTGATTATCATCAAAATTTTTATGTTTTACCGTAAGTATAAAATGATTAATAATTTTTTAGCTAAATGATATGTGCCTAATGCATGACAAAACCTGCTATGTTCCGCTCCGGGATAAACAAGCCAGCCCAATCCTAGTTGTCTAATCTTCCTTAATCGCTGCATGGCAAAGGTGTTAATTAATTTTAAAATATGTCCTTCTTCAACTCTTATTATGTCATGAATCGGGTCTCGGAAAAACTTTACCAATTACCTCCCCCCTTATTATAAGATTTATCAAACATACATTCGCCAAACCTTTAATTTTTCCTTCCTTTTAAGGATCTAATGTTTTTTAATCCCCAAAGGGCAGGTCAAGAAATTTATAATCTGAACCTTGAAACTTATAAATTGCTTTATCGTAACCCCTTGACAATTTGTCATTATTAGTGATATTTCTATATATTTCTAAATATTCCTTGTTCAAGCGCCAAAAATTACAATATTTGTATAGTTTGGTTTGATAAGTTGCAATAACACCCTTCTGTTTTGGTATGGGACGTTATATTTATATATTCTAACGAAGCTAAAAAATTTTACAAAAAGGGGAGTTACCATAACTGTAAAAGTACATAGTGAAAACTGCTTAAGGCCTTCCTAGACTATAGTTATCCTTAGGCTATAGTTATTATCAGTTGATTTTAGTTGATAATAGTTATATAATTATTATCGGGGTGATAGTATGTTAAAAGGCAATGAGTTGATGACGGCTAAAGAGCTAGCTGAAGCTTTAAACCTTTCTGCGGAAACAATCTGGAGGTACACCAGGGAAAAGAAAATCCCCTATATTGAATTGGGGGCCAGACAATACCGCTATAATTTGGAGGTAGTGATTAGTAAGCTTGGGGGTCAGGTTGTGCAGGAAAAAAAGGCTCAGTATCTAACTAATTCGTCAAAAAAATACACCTACCAGGACTATTTAGAACTTCCGGAGGAGCCGGGTTACCGTTTTGAAATACTTGAGGGTATGTTGGTTAAAGAACCATCACCTAATGTCATGCACCAGAGAGTTTCCCGCAGGCTCCAGCGTATCCTGGAAGATTACTTCTGGGAGCATGATCCCCAGGGAGAAATCTTTAATGCACCTCTAGACACTACTTTTAACGACATAAACGTGATTCAGCCTGACCTGTTCTATATCTCAGGGGAGCAAAAAGGCATTATTAAAGACACCAGAGTTGACGGCCCGCCCACCCTGGTTGTGGAAATCCTTTCTCCATCAACAAGCCGCAAGGACAGGCTTATAAAAATGCGTATCTACCAGAAGGCCGGGGTCAGGCACTACTGGCTTGTAGATCCTGAAGAGAAAACCATGGAGTGCTTTGCCCTAAAAGACGGCCTGTATGCCTTGATTGCTGCAGCCTTGGAA
>JAGXSK010000131.1 GCA_018333845.1 Clostridia bacterium
AGCAGCATAATTAGAAGTAATTAAAAAGCCAAATAAAAGAATAGGGTGATGATATGCAAAAAGTTACTATTATACCTGGAGACGGTATAGGTCCAGAGGTAATGGGTGCCACATTAAGGATATTGGCAGCTGCAGGTTCCCCCCTGGAATGGGAAGAAGTAGAGGCAGGAGAAAAAGTAATTGAAAGGGAAGGAACCCCCTTGCCAATTTCGGTACTGGATTCCATTAAAAGAAATAAAGTTGCTTTAAAAGGCCCTATTACCACACCTGTAGGAAAGGGCTTTAAAAGTGTAAATGTAACGCTACGAAAAGAACTAAACCTTTATGCAAATCTAAGGCCAGTAAAAAATTTACCCAATGTAAGGACCAGATTTGAAAATGTTGATCTTGTTGTTGTCAGAGAAAACACTGAAGACCTTTACGTAGGAATAGAAAGACAGGTTGAAGAGGGCAGGGCAGAAGCAATAAAAATTATTTCTGCTGATGCCTCTAGAAGAATAGCACACTTTGCATTTGAATATGCTAAAATGTATAATAGAAAGAAAGTGACTGCTGTGCATAAAGCCAATATTTTGAAGCTGACAGATGGATTATTTCTAGAGTGCTGCAAGGAAGTCTCTCGGGATTATCCACAAGTAAATTTTGACGAAAAAATAGTTGACAATATGTGCATGCAGTTGGTACAATTTCCAGAAAGCTTTGATATTCTCGTGATGCCTAACTTATATGGCGATATACTATCTGATTTAGCAGCGGGGCTAGTTGGAGGATTAGGACTAGTACCTGGAGCCAATATTGGTGACAATGCTGCTGTATTTGAAGCCGTGCACGGAAGTGCTCCTGATATAGCCGGAATGAACAAGGCTAATCCTATAGCTCTACTACTCTCAGCCTGCATGATGCTGGACTATTTAAAATATCAAGATATAAGTCAAAGAATTAGAGCCGCTGTAGATCAAGTTTTATTGGAAGGACAGTTTATTACCAGTGATCTTGGTGGCAGCAGCTCAACAAATGAGATTACCGAAGCAATTATGGCAAAACTATAAGGGTTATAATTAACCAAGGAGGCTAGTAGAATGGAATATACTGGCGGGGGAGACCAGAACTCACTGCGCGGTATGGTGTTTAATCGATTGCTGGATGACATTTTAAATGGGACCTATAGTCCAGGAGAGACTCTAGTTGAATCCAAGCTGGCAGAGAAACTGGGCGTCAGCAGGACACCAATAAGAGAAGCTATCAAACAGCTTGAATTGGAGGGTTTAGTTACCCCGCTGCCAAATAGAAGGGTTGTCGTACAGGGCATTACGGAGAAGGATATTGATGATATTTATATTATCCGTAAAAGACTTGAAGGATTAGCAGCTCGTTGGGCAGTTGTAAATATTACAGAAGAGGAGTTTGAAGAGCTTAAAAAGACATTGGAGCTTATGGAATTTTATACACAAAGAGGTGCTTTGGATCAAGTTCAGGAATTAGATGCCCGCTTTCACAGCATTATCTTCCAGGCATCCAAGAGCAAGCCCCTGAGACTTGTTTTAGCTAATTTTCATCAGTTTCTCAGAAAAGCTAGAGGGGTTTCATTAATGGTCCCTGGAAGACTGACAAAAGCCCTCCAGGAGCACAGGGCTATATTAGATGCTATTATAGCTAATGATCCTGATGCTGCTGAAGAAGCCATGAAAAAGCACGTTTTAGGTGCAAGAGACAACCTGGTATCACATAGAAAAGTAGTTGAAAAATAAAATTCTAGCAAATTAAAGAGACAAACCCAGGGTGCTGGGCTTGTCTTTTCTTTATCTAAAGATAATTTTTTGTTAAGAAGTTTCGTTTTATATTTTTAATTTAAACTACAGCTTGTGGGTTGACCAACCCATTAAATCATAGACTAGTCAGTAGCCAATGGTGCCTTCAATAATTTGAGAAATTCCAACCAGTGCAATTATTAAATTCGTAACCACAGGCAGACCAAGATTAACAGTTGCCAGGACCAGGAGAAATGCTCCTATGCCAAATCTAAGTGCCCTGTCCCAGGCAGCAAGGTTCTTTTTATACTTGCTCTTAATGGTCATATTAAAGTCCTTTCTGCTCTTGGCTATTTTACACTACCAGAAAGTATAAGTTCCACAAGATAGATACTGGTCGGCTAAAACGCAGCGTCTAAGCTGCATAGCCGACATTAGAACGTCTAAGTCATCATTCACAAAGACTAAGGCTTCTTCTTATGGTGTATTTTATCCATAAAACTTACTTATATTATATACCAAGACTAAAATTATAAACAATAAAATATACATACAATAAAAAAGCCTTCATTATATATCTTGATGCTTTAATATGTAAAAATTTTAAAGTAGTGATACATACTTCACTTCTCATGGAGGAGATTAAGATAAAATGTAGAAAATACAAAACAACACAAAATAGGGGGATTTTAAAATGACCTATAATACAAGGTTAAAAGACAAATTTACAGACTCGCTTTTTGAGGCTATCTTGCTGTTAGAGAATGAGGAAGAATGCTATCGATTTTTTGAAGATATATGTACTGTTAGCGAGATAAAATCCATGGCCCAAAGACTTGAAGTAGCAAAAATGCTTGAAACTGACGCTACTTATTTAGATATAGCTGAGGCCACTGGTGCCAGTACAGCAACAATTAGCAGGGTCAAGAAATGTCTTCACTATGGTGCAGACGGGTACAGGCTAATTTTGGATAGATTAAAAGAACGGGAATAAAAGCAATGGGCCAAACATATTGTGCCAGGGAATAATAAAAACTTATTGACATTTTTTTGCCTTTCATGTTAACATTGCTTTAATGCTTTATTACGTTAAAATAGTAGAAGGTGATGGTGTTGAATATCTTCAGTAATAGACTTCAGGTTCCTGAAGGTTTTAAGGATTTTTTGCCTGAAGAGGCATATAAGAAGAGATATTTAGAGGAAAAGTGGATACATCTATTTAAGAGCTGGGCCTATAGGGAAATTGTCTCCTCAAGCTTTGAGTATTATGACACTTTAACCATGAATGTTGGAGTAGATACTCTTAGTTTACTAAAAACTGTTGATAGAGGAGGACATATTTTAGCTTTAAGGCCCGATATGACATCTCCCATAGCTCGTCTGGTGGCGACAAGAATGAAGGACCAAAAGTTACCCCAGCGGCTTTTTTATTTAGCCAATGTGTTTCGTTATGAAAGTGAGATACAAAAAGGCCGCCATAGGGAATTTTATCAGGCTGGGGTAGAATTTATTGGCCCCAAGGGACCAAAAGCAGATGGTGAAATAATAGCCCTGGCTGTGGCAGCCCTTGAAACAGCAGGTCTGCAGGGTTTTCAGATTGGGCTAGGTCATATGGAAATTACCAAGGGCTTATTAAAGCAGTTAAATGGTACTGATAATGTTGAAAGGGCAATGAGAATAAAACAAGCTCTAAGCCGCAAAAATTATGTGGAGCTTGCAAAGCTTTTAAACTTCAAAACACAATCAATTGAAGAGAACAT
>JAGXSK010000132.1 GCA_018333845.1 Clostridia bacterium
ATAGCAATGGAAAGCTCAAAAATTGTCATTACAGTTGTTGGAAAAGACAAAGTAGGAATAATTGCTGCAGTAACAGGGGTTTTGGCAGAAACAAATGTTAATATACTTGATATTAGCCAAACCATCATGCAGAGCTTTTTTACCATGATATTAGTGGCAGATGCCAGGGATGCCAGGATTGCTTATAGTGACTTATTAACCAGGCTGGAAGAAACAGGCAACAGCCTTGGCGTCAAAATTACCGTACAAAGAGAAGATGTTTTCAACTATATGCACCGTATTTAGATAATGGAGGGATAAATATGCATTTGTATTTTAACCGGGAGGAAATTTTAGAAACTATCCGCATGGTAGAAAATGAGCACTTAGATATCAGGACAGTTACAATGGGAATAAACCTCATGGACTGCCAGTCTGATAAAGCAGATAAAACTTCCCAAAATATTTACAACAAAATAGTAGAGAGAGCTAGAAATCTTGTAAAAGTTGGAGAAGAAATAGAAAAAGAATATGGCATACCTATTATCAATAAAAGAATTTCTGTAACTCCAATCTCTCTTGTGATGAAGGGTGAAAGTGAACAAGACTATGTTAAGGCTGCTAAAGTGCTGGATAAAGCAGCCAGTGAGGTGGGAGTTAACTTTATTGGTGGTTTTAGTGCTCTAGTACATAAGGGCTTTACCACATCGGGGAAAATGCTGATTAATAGTATACCAGAGGCTTTAAGTGTAACTGAAAGGGTTTGTTCATCTGTAAATATTGGCTCCACTAAAGCTGGCATCAACATGGATGCAGTTAAGCTAATGGGTGAAATAATAAAAAAGACAGCTGAAAATACTGCAGATAAGGGCGGTCTTGGCTGTGCGAAGTTGGTTGTTTTTTGTAATGTACCTGAGGATAATCCCTTTATGGCAGGTGCCTTTCATGGTATTGGCGAACCAGAAACAGTAATAAATGTTGGGGTAAGCGGACCTGGAGTCGTCCTTAACGCTGTTAGAAAGCATCCCAATTTTGATCTGGGCAGTATTGCAGAGGTTATTAAAAAGACTGCCTTTAAAGTGACACGCATGGGTGAGTTGGTAGGCAGGACGGCATCGGCAAGGCTTGGTGTACCCTTTGGCATAGTAGACCTGTCCCTGGCTCCCACTCCAGCTGTTGGAGATAGTGTTGCAGATATTTTAGAAAGTCTGGGAGTAGCACGCTGCGGTGCACCGGGAACCACAGCTGCCCTGGCAATGCTTAATGATGCAGTCAAAAAGGGTGGTTCAATGGCATCATCTTATGTGGGAGGTCTAAGTGGTGCTTTTATACCTGTTAGTGAGGATGCTGGAATGATAAGGGCGGTAGAAGAAGGTGCCTTGACTCTGGAGAAGCTGGAAGCCATGACATGTGTATGCTCTGTTGGCCTTGATATGGTAGCAGTTCCAGGAAGTACTTCTGCTGCTACAATCTCGGCTGTTATTGCTGATGAAGCGGCAATTGGCATGATCAATAATAAGACTACAGCAGTTAGGATAATTCCCGTTCCAGGCAAAACTGTTGGTGACAAGGTTGAATTTGGAGGTTTGTTGGGAACGGCTCCTGTAATGCCCATAAACAAATGGTCTAGTGATTGTTTTATAAACAGGGGCGGAAGAATTCCAGCTCCAATACAAGCACTTACAAATTAAAAATGAAATTACTTACAGGTATGATATAATAGCTAAACACATACACTTTCAATAGGCAGGAAACAGGAAGCAAAATAAAACTGCATGACCAATATGTTATTTGGAGGGTTACAGGTTGGAAAAAAAGGATAATAAATCCCTGGAGGAAAAACTATCTAACCTGGCATATATGTTAGAGAAGGCACAAATTCGTGAATATGTGAGCCTACTGGAAAACCCTAAAAAGCTCATTTATGTCAATTTTTTAGCAGGTGTTGCCAGGGGCCTTGGAATGGCAGTTGGTTTCACTCTCCTGGGAGCCCTGGCATTATATTTATTACAAAAAGTGGTCTTGCTGAACTTACCACTCATTAGTGATTTTATTGCTGATATTGTACGTATGGTTAGGGAACAATCTTACTAGAGGTTTTTATTTTAACAATGGAGGTGTGTTAACCCTGTTTAACCAATTACAGTTAGAACAATATGGCAATAGACTTCAGAAGATGAAAGAGGAAGTAACAAGACGGATTCAAATACTCCAGGATACAGGATTACAGGAAACCATGCAGAACTCTACTGGTGAATTATCCCTTTATGACAACCACCCTGGAGATGTTGCTAGTGAGATTTATGAAAGGTCTAAAGATCTAGCCCTGTTAGACAATGCTAGAATACAGCTTAAAAAAATTGAGGATGCCCTGGATAAGATCAACAGGGGAACCTATGGATACTGTGATGAATGTGGACATGCCATTGATATTGACAGGTTGGAAATTTTACCTGAAACAACAAAGTGTGTTCACTGCAGAGACAAAACATATGAAACTGGTGATAATAACTTAAGGCCTATAGAAGAAAAGGTGCTGCCAGTATATATGAGAGAAAGACAGGAAATGGACCAGGAGGATACCTGGCAGGATGTGGCACGGTGGAATGAACATGCCCATGGAGCTGGTGCAGGGTCCTATTATGGTGGTACAGATCTGGATGAGGACAGGGGAATAGTGCAAATGGTAGAAGGCATTCCCTATTTTAAAGGAAAAGATGGAGTGTTTTATGAAGATGTATACGGACATGACCATGAGGGCCCATCTAAAGAAAAAGTTGTGGGTGAGAATGAAGGTGAAAAGTTTAGGGACGAGAAATAAGGCTGTGGTTAAATCCATAGCCTTTTTTGCATTTACTTTACTTGCTAGAAAGGGTAAAGTAATGTTACAATTCATTCGATGACTTAAGTACAACCTAGTTGTCTACTATTGATTAGAGGTGATATCTTGATATTTGCTGTAACAGCCATTGTCATTGTAATACTTGACCAGCTTACCAAACATTTGATTTTAACTTCCATGCGCCCATATGAAAGTATACCTGTAATAGAAAATGTTTTTCATATAACCTTTGTAAGAAATCCAGGAGCTGCCTTTGGAATACTCCAAAACCAGATAACTTTCTTTATAGTTGTGACGATAATAGTTATTTTTCTGCTGGTGGGGGTATACTGGAAACTAGCACGGAAAAATATTATTCTAACAATTGGATTATCCCTGCAGCTTGGGGGTGCAGTTGGCAACCTTATAGACAGAATCAGGTTCTCCTATGTAGTAGACTTCTTGGATTTTAGAGTATGGCCTGTATTTAATGTGGCAGACATGGCTATTGTAACAGGAGTAATTCTGCTGGCATGGCAATTATTAGTTTGGCCAGAAGAACAGGCTGGGTGATAATATGAGGAAGGTTTTTATTGTAGAATCAGGGGATTCGGATAAGAGGATAGATGTTTTTTTATCTAGCATGCTTACTGAAATGAGCAGAAGCCAAATTCAAAAGTTAATTAGTGAGGGTTTGGTTGAAGTAAATAATAATCCTACGAAAGCTAACTACAAGTTAAAAGAGCGGGATGAAATAGTTCTATCAATACCTGAGCCCAAGGAACTAGATGTTGAACCAGAAAACCTGGACATAGAAATCTTATATGAAGACGCCTATATTGTTGTGGTAAATAAACCACAGGGAATGGTGATTCACCCTGCTCCAGGAAATTATTCTGGAACACTGGTTAATGCCTTGCTGTATCATTGTAAGGATCTGTCAGGGATTAATGGGGTTCTACGTCCAGGCATAGTCCATAGAATTGATAAGGATACTTCGGGAGTTCTGGTAGTTGCCAAAAATGATTTGGCCCACATGAACCTGGCTGCCCAGATAAAGGAGCATAGTGTAAACAGGATATATAAAGCATTGGTTTACGGTAATTTAAAAGAACCAGCTGGTATTATAAAAACAACAATAGGACGCCATCCAGTGGATAGAAAGAAAATGGCTGTTGGAGTAAAAAATGCCAGGGTAGCTGAGACCCACTTTAAAGTCCTTGAGACCTTTAAAAACTATACATATGTAGAAGCAAAATTAAAGACTGGCAGAACTCATCAGATTAGAGTACACATGAGTTATATTAATCATCCTGTTGTTGGTGATCCTAAATACTCCAGGGGTAAGAATAACCTGGGATTTAATGGTCAGGCACTCCATGCAGAGGTCTTAGGCTTTATCCATCCAGGAACTAATCAATATATGGAGTTCAAGGTACCCTTGCCTGAATACTTTGAAAGGGCCCTGGCTGCATTGCGAAAGGGGTTAGAATAATAATGCAGGATAAACTTGTTAGAGCAACTGCTGCACAAGGAAATATTAGAATAGTTGCTGCAAATACCACCAGGCTGGTGGAAAAGGCACATATTATACATGGAACCTATCCAACGGCGACAGCAGCCCTTGGGCGGATTTT
>JAGXSK010000133.1 GCA_018333845.1 Clostridia bacterium
AAGGGGGGATTTTTATGTTTTTTACCCATGAGATACAGACTGGAGAAACTTTGGAAAACCTGGCCCAGCGTTTTGATACCACAGTTGAAGAAATAATGAATTACAATGAAATAAGAAACCCTACTAGAATATCAGCACGAACTGTAATCATTATTCCAGTCCCAATAGTACCACCTACTGTACCTTCACCAAGACCACCGGCAAATTTTTCTGTACGAGTAATAAGAGGTCTGCTGTATGTCCTATCGACTGATAGAATGCTCTATCGCCGAAGTCAACCTGTAAGGATGACACTAGTCAAGACAAATATTACTGATCATCCCATTGCCTTAAGATATCCAACTTCCCAGAGGTTTGATTTTTATGTTCGCAGGGGAACTGCAGGTCGGGTTCTATGGCAGTGGTCCGCAGATAGGGTCTTTGCCCAGGTAGTTGAACGACTTGTACTTCAGCCAGGACAATCGCAAGTTTTTCGAGCAAACTGGGATCAAAGGACTAATGAAGGGGAGTTCGTGGGAACTGGAGTATTTACAGTTCAAGGAGAGAATGTGGCTGATGAGCTAATGAGTCAGCGTGTTTCTTTAAGGATAAGGATTGTTTAAAAATATTAAAACCTGCTGGAAACCCTATTACAGGCTGGGCAAATGGACCTTAATAGGGTCTTCTTGTACTATCACCAACATAATTTCATAATATTTTACCAGTGCTAAATAATTATATTTTTGGTAATGTTGTATGTTGTAAGGCTATTGCAGTATACTAGTTGTTAACAATAAGAAAAAAGAGATAGGGGGAAGCATAATTGAAATATACAGAAGCTAGTATTGGCAGGATATTTATCTTACGCCTGGAAAAAGGGGATATTATTCCAAAGACAATTGAGGACTTTGCTCGTGAAAAGAAAATAGAATCTGCCTCTGTTTTTTTTATTGGGGGAGCAGATAAAGGCAGTAAGGTTGTGGTTGGTCCTGAAGACGGCTCTGCTATAAAGCCTATACCAGTTACACTGCCTCTTCCCAGGGTTAGCGAGTCATTAGGTGTTGGAACTATTTTTAAGAATGAAGAGGGTGTATTAAAGCTCCATATGCATTCAGCCTTTGGTCATGGCAAGGATACCATAGCAGGCTGTACTCGCCAGGGTGTAGATGTATGGCTCTATGGAGAGGTAATAATCATGGAACTTGTAAACTCTTCAGCTAAAAGAAAAGTGGATCCCCAGACAGGATTTGAACTTTTAGAAGTCTAAAAATATTTTAATATAATTATTGGAGGAATAATGCAAATGGGTAAAGAGAAGAAAGAATTATGGGAGATTTTAGGCATGCTTTTTCGGGCACATCCCTGGCATGGGGTTTCCCTTGGTGATGAGCAGCCCCAGGTTGTAACAGCTTACATAGAACTAGTACCAAGTGATACTGTTAAGTACGAAATTGATAAATACAGTGGACATCTAAAAGTGGATAGACCCCAGACTTATTCAAATATTTGCCCCACATTATATGGCATGCTCCCTCAAACATACTCCGGGGAAAGGGTGGCAGGTATATGCAATAAAAAAACTGGAAGGACAGATATAGTAGGGGATAGGGATCCTCTAGACATCTGTGTTTTAACTGAAAAGCTAGTGCCTCATGGTGACATATTACTTAAAGCCCGGCCCATAGGGGGTTTTCGTATGCTTGATGGTGGAGAGGCTGACGATAAGATAATTGCTGTAATGAAAAATGATGCCCTATATGAAAACTGGTCAGATATCCAGAGCTGTCCTTCAGCAGTAATTGAACGTTTAGAGCATTATTTTCTTACATACAAGCAAGCTCCAGGCAGCAAAAAAACCCAGTCTGAGATACTGGGTATATACGGCAGGGATGAAGCCTATGAAATTATTGAGGCGGCACATGCTGATTATGCTGATAAATATGGTGATGTAAAACAGGCTTTAAGTTCAGTGCTAAAATTTAAGCCCTGACCATTTTTGAACCTTCAATATCTATTACTTCTCCCTGGCAACACATGATAAGCTCCTGGACAAGGATGTTAAAATATTAGAAGATAATGACGGATTACTATAGAAACCTTGGGTTAATTGTCATCTACTTGCTAATACTAAACCTGAGAAGGTAGAAGCTGCATTAATAATACATTAAAAGGAGTGAACAAGCAGATGAAATATCCAAGGCTTTTTGAAAAGGGATCAATTGGAACTATGACAATTAGAAATCGTACAGTCATGCCAGCAATGGGGACAAATCTGGCTAATGAAACAGGTGGGGTTTCCCAGGCAATGGTACACTACTACAGAGCCAGGGCCAAGGGGGGTGTGGGTTTAATTATAACAGAATTAGTAAGTGTGGATTCTCCAGGTGGGTATGCCATTCCCAAGCAGCTTGATTTACACAGTAACACATTTATAGCTGGCCACAATGAGCTTGTAGAAGCTGTTCATGAGCACGGAGCTAAAATAGTTCCCCAACTACACCATGCTGGCCGTCAGACCACCACAGAAAATACCAGGGGACTACAGCCAGTTGCGCCATCTGCCATCCCTGACCCTTATTTACAAATTATTCCTAGAGAACTAACGTTGAGCGAGATAGAGGATATTATTGACAAGTTTGTCCAGGGAGCCATTAGAGCCCAAAAAGCAGGCTATGATGGTGTAGAGATACACGGAGCCCATGGTTATCTTGTGGCCCAGTTTATGTCTCCTTCAAGTAATAGAAGAACAGATATGTATGGTGGAGATACTGCCGGGCGTATGGGGTTTCCCACGGAAATTGTCAGGAGAATTAAAAAGGAAACAAAAGGAAACTTTCCTGTAATATTTAGGTACAGTGGAGATGAGTTTATACAAGGCGGCATCAATCTAGAAGAGGCAAAATTAATGGCAAAAATCTTGGAGGAAGCAGGTGCAGATGCCTTACATATTTCTTCTGGAACCTATGCTTCCATGCATACTATCCTGGAGCCAATGAATTACCCTGAGGCCTGGAGAGCCTACCTGGCCGAGCAAATAAAAAAAGTAGTTGGCATACCTGTAATAACGGTTGGCAACATTCGCAGCCCACAAGTGGCAGAAAATCTTCTCAATGAAGAAAAGGCAGATTTTATAGCCCTTGGAAGAACACTTATTGCTGATCCTGAATGGCCTTTAAAGGTTATGCTGGATAGGGATGAAGATATTAGGAAGTGTATAACCTGCAATCTTGGTTGTATCAGTGAACGTGTGTTTAAAAACCTCCACATTCGCTGTACAGTTAATCCGGTAGCTGGCAGAGAAATTGAGTACCCTTCAATCCCCTTCTCCTATAATTCCAAGCATTTTGTTGTAGTTGGAGGTGGCCCTGCCGGGATGGAGGCTGCAAGGGTATTAGCAGAGGCAGGTAATAAGGTAAGCTTAATTGAAAGAGAATCTGAGCTAGGTGGTCAAATTAGAATTGCAGCTGTTCCTCCAGGCAAGGATAAGATACGCTGGAGTATTGAATATTTAGAAACACAAATTCGCAGTTTGGGAGTAGATATACAATTAAAAACGGAAGCTACGGCAGAAATACTCCAGGGAATGGATGCAGATTGTTTTGTCATTGCAACAGGTGCTGCCCCTATTATTCCAAGTATCAAAGGTGTAAACAGCCCCAATGTGACAACTGCATGGGAAATATTAGCTGGTCAATATGAGGCTGGGGGAAAGGTCATTGTAGTTGGTGGCGGCAGTGTTGGATGTGAAACTGCCCTTTACCTGAGGTTAAAAGGTATTGAAGTTACCGTTCTGGAGATGGAGGAAACCCTTGCAGATGACATGGAACCCATCACAAGAACTGTCTTTTTGGAAGAAATGGGAAACCTTCAGATTCAGGCCTTTACAGGCTATAAGGTTCAGAGGATAGAGATAAATGGGGTAGTGGTCCTTGATAAAAATTGGAGGGAACACTGGTTTCCATGTGATCATGTTGTACTGTCCATGGGTGCAGGCCCTATCAACCATCTTGAGGACCAATTGAAGCAAAAGGGGTTAAAAGTTGCAGTAATTGGAGACGCTAAAAAACCACGAAAACTCAGGGAAGCAATTTCAGAAGGATTTATGGCAGCCCATGAGCTAATAAAGAACACTACTTATCCCAATCTACGGCATCAATTCACCGTGGAGGAAGTTTTCCACAGGGGAGAATACAGGTCTATTCTTCAGTAAGAAAGTTTACTTTAATAGTCTCAGCTTTATTGTAAAGTTTCCCTTTGCAAAGGATTCCCCATAACTGCCGGAAGCCGCGTGTCCTTGTGCCGCGGTAGTTCACTGGGTGATTGTATTTAAATAATGAACAAGCCCGGACAATTGCCGGGCTTTGCTCTTATCTCTTTATATTTAAAAACTATACTCAACTACAACCCTGGCATATACCTCTACATCACCTGGTATTATTGTGGTGGGAGGATCAAATCCAGCCGTTTCATCCATCATCATTTCCTTTTGAAATGCTGCTCTAAAGGGAGAATAACCTGAGCCTTCCTCACTAATTGATTTAATTCCAGTTATTTTTACGCCAGCACCCTTTGCAATTGCTTCACCTTTAGATTTAGCTTGTGCTGTAGCGGCCTGCAGTGCCTGCAGCTTAACAGCTTCATTATTCTTAAGTTCAAAGTGAACTGATTGCACCTGATTAGCCCCTGAGGCAATGGCCTTATCAATAACCTGTCCAATCATTTCTAAATTATTAAGGGTTATGGTTAATGAATTATAAACCCTGTACTGGGTAGGCAGCTGCTCTTTAGGTCTTTCTGGGTATCCATGGTCAAGTTGTGTGTGCAGGCTGTAAGTCCCTGTTTTAATTTGGTCATCCTTTAATCCAAGCCTTTTTAATTCTGCTATTACTTTATCCATGGATTTAGCATTTTCTGCCGCAGCTGTTCTAGCATCAGTGCCAATAGTCTCCACTGCCAGGACAATAATACACTGATCTGGAGATGCTGTAAGCATGGACTCTCCTATTACTCTAATTACACCGCTGCTGTCAGGAACAGATGCAATGCCAGGACTTGATGCACTATTAAATGTTAGCAGTGATAAAACTAGAAATGCGGCCAAAATAAGCAGTAATTTTTTGTTTTTCATGTAAATCCCCTCTCTTTTTATGTGGTGCTTTACTAACTTAGACGAGGAAAAAAAGATATTGTTCCCACAAACTATGCTAAACAAAAATATAATAATATAATGCTAAACAGCACTGCCAGTGAGCATTACAGTAAGTTTCTGGGAACAAAGCAGAGAGGCTTACCATTATTTAGTTAAGATGTTTTTGTTAACAGGTACTTACACATGAAAAGGGGCTAATGAAACATGCTTCATGCCCCCTTTAACCTATGGAATTATTCAAATAAACTAATTATCACTAGTTAGCCTGCAGCAGTTTAAGCTGGTTAATAACACTGGCATCTGCAAGGGTGGTGGTATCACCCAGGGATCTATTTTCTGCAATATCTCGCAACAAACGTCTCATTATTTTTCCGCTGCGGGTTTTGGGAAGCTCTGT
>JAGXSK010000134.1 GCA_018333845.1 Clostridia bacterium
CAGCCCGAACAGGCTGCAGTAGTGTTGAGCTCGCTTCCAGAGGAAATGCGGACAGATATTACTAGAAGAATAGCTACAATGGAAAGAACCTCACCAGAGATTTTAAAGGAAGTTGAAAGTGTGTTGGAGAAAAAGCTGTCTTCTGTAGTTAATCAAGACTTTACAGTTGCAGGCGGCATTGATACTTTGGTAGATATTCTTAATAGGGTGGATAGGGGTACCGAAAAGAGCATATTGGAAGAGCTTGAAAGAGAGGATCAGGATCTGGTTGAAGAGATTCGCAAAAGAATGTTTGTATTTGAAGATATTATTACCCTGGATGATCAATCGATCCGTAGAGTCCTTAGAGAAATTGATTTTAAAGATTTGGCTTACGCCCTTAAGGGATCAAGTTCAGAGGTTACTGATAGAATACTTAAGAACCTTTCAAAGAGAGCTGGAGAAATGCTTGCTGAGGATATAGAAATGTTAGGACCTGTAAGGTTAAGAGAAGTAGAAGAAGCACAACAGAAAATAGTTCAGGTTATTAGAAGACTAGATGAAGCAGGAGAAATAATAATATCCCGTGGTGGAGAGGATGCTATTGTTGTCTAAACTACTTAAGACCCCCGATATAAATGATGAAATATCAATCAAGTGCAATCTGGAAAAAATGTCTGCCCATGAACAGCAGGCTTTAGCATCGTACTCACTGGTTAAAGCGGCTGAAAAAAAAGCTGAAGAAATCCTGGATGAGGCAAGAAATAGGGCACAAGAGATAATTAACAGTGCTGAAGAACAGTTAAAGTCCAGGCTGGATGAAGGATATAAACTTGGCCATGAGCAGGGCTACAAGGAAGGAATTGCAGAGGCCAGGGTAGAGGCACTAGCAAGATATGAGGAAATAAAAAAGGTACTCCAGGCAGTATATGAATTAAGAGAAAAAATCATATTGGATGTGGAAGAGGACCTGAAAAAGCTTTCTATATCAATAGCAGAAAGAATTGTTACAACACAGCTTTCTATGGCCCCAGAAACTATTGTTCATATCGTGAAGGAGGCCTGTGGTCAGTTTAGACAAGCAGATCAGATTACTGTATTTGTTAACCCTGATGATGGGTACATATTAAGACAACGAAAGATAGAACTGCAGGAAGTCTTGGGTGATTACTGCAGAATATATATAATTGATGACAGTGGACTGTCCCAGGGCAGCTGCATCATTGAAAGTGAGAATGGTTTCTTAGATGCAGGACTAATGGCCCAACTTGAAAACATGGGTATTGCCATATTAGGAGATGAATGATTTGACAAGTGCAGTTAATCTACAAAAGTACATTGATAGAATTCCAGAAGTTGTTCTTTATCGATACATTGGTAAGGTTGCCAGGGTAATTGGATTGACTGTAGAGGTTAAAGGCATTAGGGCCTTTATTGGAGAGATTTGTAGAGTGAGGGTGCATGACGAGGATGTGCTAACAGAGGTGGTTGGTTTTAAGGACCAGTTTACCCTATTAATGTCCCTGGGTGACTTGAAGGGAATTTCCCCTGGATGCAGGGTGTACTCTACTGGCAAAAACCACAGGATAGCAGTTGGAAGCGGTCTTTTAGGCAAGGTGCTGGATGGACTTGGCAATCCATTAGACAGCAGTTCGTTAAAGGGATTAAATGATTTTTATCCTGTTATTGCCAGGCCACCAAATCCCTTGGACAGGAAACCCATTAAGGACATTTTAACAACAGGCATTAAAGCAATAGATGGTTTTCTAACCCTTGGTGAAGGTCAAAGAATCGGCATTTTTTCAGGAAGTGGTGTAGGCAAGAGTACTCTCATGGGTATGATCGCCAAGAAGAGTTCCGCAGATATAAATGTTATTGGTTTAATAGGTGAAAGGGGAAGGGAGGTGCTGGAGTTTATAGAAAATGATCTTGGTGAGGAAGGTTTGCGCAGGTCTGTAGTTGTAGTAGTAACTTCAGACCAGCCTGCTTTGCTGAGAATTAAAGGTTCTTTTGTGGTCCATGCCATTGCAGAGTATTTTAGGGACCAGGGTAAAAAAGTTATGCTCATGATGGATTCTGTTACTAGATTTGCCATGGCTCAGAGGGAGGTGGGATTAGCAGTTGGTGAGCCACCAACAACCAAGGGTTATACCCCATCAGTATTTGCACTTTTACCAAAGCTTCTGGAGAGGGCAGGCAATACAAAAAAAGGCTCCATAACTGCCCTTTATAATGTACTGGTAGATGGAGATGATTTTAATGAGCCTATAGCTGACGCTGTAAGAGGTATATTAGATGGTCATATTATACTATCCAGAGAATTGGCAGCACGCAATCATTTTCCTGCCATTGATATTTTAAATAGTGTCAGTCGTCTCATGGTCAATATTACAAATGCTGCACAGCAAACAATTGCAAATGATATAAAAACTAACCTGGCAGTTTACAAACAGAATGAAGATCTTATCAGTATAGGTGCTTATGTTAAAGGAACTAATCCCAAAATAGACAGGGCCATACTTTTTAATGACAGTATTAATCAACTTCTTTGTCAGGGGATTAATGAGGTATACCCCTATAATGAGACATTAAGCCTTATGACTGAGGTAATTTAATCAGTAAAAATCTGATAAAGGGAGTAAGCAGATGGGTTTTCAATTTCCATTACAAAGATTATTAACCTATAAAGAAAGCATAGAAGAAAAGAAAAAGGAAAGATTAGCTGATTTACAGGATAGGAGAAGGGTTTTAGAGGAGGAACTGTCAGACACACAAAGCCAATATAAGATCTGCAGCAGCAACAATCCTAAGGCTAAAGTCAACATTTTGCAGTTTGGACATCAACTAGCATATATGGAGTATTTAGATCATGTCATTGATGAACAGACCATTGCAGTTCAAAAGGCTTCCTTCAATGTTGATAGATGCCGCAAGGAAGTTGTTGAAGCCATGAGGGATAGAAAGGTAATAGAAAAGCTAAAGGTTAAACAGGAAGCTGCATATTACAATGAATTAGAACGCAAGGAATTAATGGAACTAAATGAAATAGCCCTAAACAAGTACCTCAAAGAAAATAATCATAAATAGAAAATTAGACACTGAAGGGAGGTGAGAAAGTGCAAAATGCAGCCTTTATTACGGATAGTCTTTTTTTGGTACAACAAACCACATATGCTCCCGAGCCTATGAAAAATGAAAACTCCCATCAAGGTGAGTTTGCCCAGGTCCTTTCGTCAAAGTTAAATGATCATGCGGAAAATGGGTATTCTTCAAAAGAGGATTTCAAAAAAAATGCCCAGGACAATGCTGCAAAAGACCAGAATACAGCGGAAGAAGCAGAGAATGGGACAATTATTGCTAATGGGCAAAAACCAGATGAACCCAAAGGGGAAGGCGAAAAATGCTTCCAAGGATTGCCAGACCAATTGAAATTGGCAAAAGAATTTAGAGTTTCTGAGATATTATATGGTGTTGGAAAGGCAAAGGAATTCCCACATGCCATACTTAATTCTCAAAATGCAGCAGCCGCGGAACAGTCAAAATTAAAAAGTGGAGAAAAAGACAGCAAGAAGCCTTTGAGTCTGAAATCAGGCATGGAGATGATCAGTAAGAATCTGGACAAGGCTTCCAGCAGCAGAGCTATGGAGTTTAATCCAGGTAAATCCCATCAGTTAAAGGAAGCCCAAAATGAAGTTTTTCAATTAGATGAGCCTGTAAATAATAAAAACCTGCAAAAACCTGTAGACAATAAAGTCAGTAAAGTTAATAAAAGCAGTATTGCATCACTAGAGAACCATGGCAGGCAAATAGCTGAACATAATCTGGAAATCAATGGGAATGAGCCAGATACCAGGAAAGATTTGGCGGGTAAAATACATGATAAAAGCTTTGCAAGGATAGTCCAGGAGAT
>JAGXSK010000135.1 GCA_018333845.1 Clostridia bacterium
CTGTTTGGATATAGCCCCTTTCATTTAGATCAATGCCTTCAAGCCAATGGGTATTTGGTACTGTACCTATAAATACAAAGACCCCATCCATGGCTTCTTCCCTCAGCTTCCCAGATTTAACGTCTTTAAGGAGCATCTTTTCAACACCCTTATTACCTTTGATCTCCTTAACTAGAGTATTATAGATAAACTTGATTTTGGGATTCTCTAGTGCCCTTTCCTGAAGAATCTTGGTTGCCCTTAACTCATCACGTCTATGTATAATATGTGCCTCAGCAGCAAACTTTGTCAAAAAAATTGCTTCTTCTACAGCAGAATCTCCCCCGCCAACTACTGCAACCTTCTTATCTTTAAAAAAAGCCCCGTCACAGGTTGCACAATAGGATACTCCCCTGCCCTGAAACCTTTCCTCGCCTTCCACACCCAGCTTCTTTGCCTGTGCACCTGAGGCTATGATTACCGACATTGCCTCAATAGCTCTGCCAGTTGTCTTTATTATTTTAACTTCATCACGTAAATCTGCACTTACTGCATCCTCTGTTATCATTTCTGCACCAAACTGGGAGGCCTGCTGATAAAATTTCATCATCAAGTCAGGTCCCGATATTCCTTCTGGAAACCCAGGAAAATTTTCAATCCAGCTTGTCAAGGCTGCCTGCCCTCCTGGCATGCTCCTTTCTATAATTACTGTTTTCCTTCCACTTCTTGCAGTATAGAGGGCAGCAGTAAGACCTGCAGGCCCCCCTCCAATTATGGCTACTTCATACATGTTTATTCACCTCTTATCAGATTATGAAATGCTAGAAACCAATAATATAACTTATTTAACTTATTTTTCACAGGCATGCACAACCTTTATGCACTTGTTCATGACAACTTCAAGGCCAGCTTTTTTTGCCACATGGGCTGCTTCTTCATTAATAATTCCCAGCTGCATCCATACTGCCTTCGCACCTATTTTTACTGCCTCTTCTACTACAGGCAATACCTCTGATGATTTTCTAAAAATATTAACTATATCAATTTCCTTTTCAGACGGGATTGCCAGGAGATCTGGATAAGCCTTAATCCCAAGAAAAGCATCTATCCTGGGGTTAACTGGCATTACCTCAAAGCCAGCATTTATTAAGTACTTTGCTACCATATGACTGTCCCTGTCAGGTTTATTTGAAACACCCACTACTGCAATGGTTTTAACACTTTTCCAGTCCACTTCACTTGCCTCCTTAATGGAAAACCCCGGACAATTCCGGGGCTTTAGTTTAGTTTCTCAAATATTTAGTAGGATTATCCGGTCGACCATTTATTCTTACCTCAAAGTGCAGATGGGGCCCAGTGCTTCTACCAGTACTGCCAACCCTTATAATTAAATCTCCTCGTTCCACCTGATCTCCATTACTTACTAGTCTTTGAGATGCGTGGGCATAATAGGTTGTAACTCCATCCCCATGGTCAATAATAACTAGATTGCCGTATCCGCCTTGCCAACCGGAAAATATAACCCTGCCAGCCTCCGCTGCATATACTGGATCTCCAGTTTTACCATTAATATCAATACCTGAATGGAACCCACCCCTTCTTTGACCAAAGGGCGATGTAATATTGCCCCTGAGGGGCCAACCTAGCGGACCAGTCCCTCCGCCACCTCTGGATGCTACTAATAACTTGGTACCAACAGCAACAACCTGGGTTTTGGGCTCCTCTATTACTACCTCATTAATTTTATTCCTTTCCAAGGTTCTGCCATTTTCCATTGTTACCAGATATGTAACTTCTTTTTTACCTTTTGCTCCTCTTTCCTGAATCTGGCTCTGGCCCCTCCAGAGAGAGTCATTATATACATTTTTTACAGGAAAGGGAATGGTTTCCTGTGCAATTTGTTCATACTTTACCTGTACGTTAAAAGCAGGCTCTGGTTTTACTAACCTCAGTTTTTGTCCTATCTGCAGACGACTAACATCAATGTCAGGATTTGCTTCTTCTAGTTCACTGACACGTATTCCATTTTTCTGGGCTATTGTCCACAAAGAATCTCCCGATGCAACTTCATAGTAGGTGACCTTTTCCTCACCAAACTTTAAAAGCTCCAAAGCCTCTTCAAATGATATTATCTCTTCCATTTCAACATCCACAGGTTCAAAAGTGATATTTTCTGCTGTGGAAACTTCCAGCACATTTACTTCAAAGCCATTACCGTTTTTAGGCAAGTAACTTTCCTTTACTTCCTGAATTACCTTTTCAGCTAATTGCTTGTTTTCTAATATTGCCTTAATCTCGCCATTAACTGATATACCAATGGCTCCATAGTGGAATACTAGACTTTCTCTTAATATATTAGCAATATCTTCCTGTGCCATTATGGCCTTTTTTGTCAGTTTTATTGGTTCAAACTCTATAACGCTTATGCAGTTTACACTTAACCCATTAGCTTCCTTTTCTTTATGTAATTCTTGTACTATTTCCTCTACCTGTTCCTGTGTTTGAGCCGTACCCACAATCGAACCGTCAACTATTACATTTACTGCATTTGGTTGAATATATATATTATATGCGAATACACTTGCTAAAAGCAGTAATACTAAACCACCTATTGCTGCACCCTTGAATCTGCCAAGGTTCTCTCTATCTATACTCCCAAAACGCGACCTAGCTTGTTTCTCTTTACTCGTTGATGACACTATATTTCCCCACATCCTCCCTCCGAGATTTTGAGCCCCTGATCTATTGTATGCTTTTGGGCCTGTCCAAATTGTGTAAAATTATTCTATTTGGTAAAATTCACACATAAAAAGTATACCATAAAAAACTAAATTTCTGAAGAAAAACCTTGGTTATTTTTTCGATTTAAAAATTAAATCCATGCAGCTCTCTTTTTAGTCAACTCAGGCAGAAGACACCAGTGACTAGTGATTCTGGCAGACAAATTTTAAGACTTCTTCAATACTAGTAGCCACAGGAAAGTCATGTGTAATCTTTCTCTTAATAACTACTATGGGAATCTTGGTTTCTAATGCAGCTGCAA
>JAGXSK010000136.1 GCA_018333845.1 Clostridia bacterium
CATTCAGGGCAAAGAAGTGGAAATGGATTATGATGTTGTTCCCAATTGTGTATTTACCAAACCTGAAGTAGCTTCAGTAGGTTTAACAGATGATGAGTGTGCAAAGGAAGGAATTCCTGTTAAGGTAGGCAAATTCAATTTCATAGCTAACGGAAAGGCCGTGGCAATGGGAGAAACCGATGGAATGGTAAAAATAATTGCTAGAGAAGAGGATGATGTGATTTTAGGAATTCATATCATTGGACCCCACGCTGCTGATTTAATATCAGAAGCATCAATAGCAATTCATAATAAACTAACCCTAAAGGATATAACAGAGGTAATACATGCACATCCAACCCTGTCTGAAGCAGTAATGGAAGCTGCCGAACAAGCCCTTGGAATGGCAATACATGGTTAGGAGGCCATAATGAGTAAGACTAGATTTCCTGATTGGTTAAAAAGAAGAATCCCAGCTTCTGCAAATATCAATAAGACAAATGAAATATTAAAAAGTCTAAACCTCAACACTGTGTGTGAAAGTGCACTTTGTCCCAATAGGGGTGAATGCTTTACAAAAAAAACTGCAACCTTTATGATATTAGGAAATACATGTACCCGTAATTGTGGTTTTTGTGCTGTTTCAGGTGATAATAAGCCAGGTCCTGTTAATACTGAAGAACCAGATAAAATAGTCCAGGCTGTCAAGCAATTAGGACTTAAGCACGTGGTTATTACTTCAGTTACAAGAGATGACTTGTCAGATGGAGGGGCAGGGCATTTTAGTGCGGTGATTAGGAAACTAAAAGAGTTTGATAAAAGCCTGATCATTGAGGTTCTAACTCCTGATTTTGCTGGTTCCATATCCGCTATTGAAGCGCTAACCCTTGCCAAACCCAATATATATAATCATAACCTTGAGACAGTCCCAGAGCTGTATAAAATAGTCAGGCCTGAAGCTGATTATAATAGAAGTCTTAATCTATTAAAGATAGTGAAATCACTTGACGAGGAAATATATACAAAATCAGGGATTATGGTAGGCCTGGGTGAAACCTTTGAACAGGTAGGAAAGGTTTTGGAAGATCTAAGGTGTGTAAATTGCGATGTAGTAACCATAGGCCAGTACCTTGCACCTTCCCAAAAACATTTAGAGGTAAAGGAATTTGTTCATCCAGAAGTGTTTAAAAAATATGAAGCCCTTGGACAAAGTCTGGGGTTTAAGCATGTAGCAGCAGCGCCCTTTGTGCGCAGCTCCTTTAATGCCGATGATTTCTCAAAAAAAGTTCTAAGTGTGAACTAGGTATAAAGTATACACGATATAAAAGGCTTGAAATATTAATAAATTTATTTTATAATGTGTTAACAACAAAATATATCAAGACAAGGGCGTCTTTGTATTCAGATGAGTCTGGTGCAAAGGCGTTTTTTGTTACTTGTTAAAGGCAATGGCGTCTTTATGCCCGTTAAATTTAGGGGGTAAGGGCGTTTATTTTTTTGGATTAAAATTTTAAGGAGATGATTGAACATGTGTGGTATAGCTGGTTTCATAAGTCAGGACCAGGTTAGAGAAAATGGTCAAAGAATACGCAAGGCAATAGTATTACAAAATGATAGAGGAAATGGATTAGGAGCTGGATATGGAGCATATGGGATCTTTCCGGAATACAAGGATTTATACGCCTTCCAGATAGCATGTAATGAAAAAAGCCAGCATGAAGAGGTTTACTCATATTTGATTAAATATTTTAAAATTCATCATCAGGATAGGGTAAAGGTTTGGGGCCATAGGATTAAAAACTACCCATTAATTGTCAGGTTTTTTTTAGAGCCTAAACATGAGCATATTCCCTTTAATATGATGGATGATACAGGAAGTATAAGATTTGATGATTATGTTATAGGTCATGTAATGCACATAAACTCTAATATTCAAGGCGCATATGTTTTTTCAAGCGGCAAAAACATGGGGGTTTTCAAAGGTGTAGGTACCCCAGAGGAAATATATGATTTTTATTGCTTGGATGAGTATGAGGCATACTGCTGGATAGCTCATAACAGATTTCCTACAAATACTCCAGGCTGGTGGGGTGGTGCCCATCCCATGAATCTTCTAGGGTGGTCAATTGTTCACAACGGTGAAATATCATCTTATGGAATAAATAGAAGATATCTAGAAATCTTCGGTTATAAATGTAATCTGCAAACAGATAGTGAAGTGGTTGTTTACCTCCTTGATCTGTTAATTCGACAGCATGGTCTGAGTATTGAGGATGCTACCAGGGTTTTAGCTCCTCCCTACTGGTCTGAGATAAAAAGGATGAAGAATAACATTGAAAGAAACAGGTTAATTGGGCTAAAGACTACTTATGAATCTGCTATGTTAAATGGTCCCTTTGCTATCTTGTGTGCACATGATAATGGCCTTTTTAGCCTTACAGATAATACCAAACTTCGTCCCATGTCAGTAGGTGTATCCAAAGGTTATAAATATTTTAGCAGTGAGATATCAGCATTATATGAAATGGATAATAACCTGGAAGAAATATTTGCTCCAAGGGCAGGGGAGCCTGTGATAGTTGAATACACCCGACAAGTTAACGTTTCTCAGAAGCAGGCTTCATAAACTAAAAAAGGAAACAGAATCAGGAGTGAATTCTATGAACAAATGTTATGACCAGGGTCTAAATTCCTTGTTTAAGCCAGAGTTTAATTATGAGCTATGTAATGGTTGTGCTCAATGTGCCCGGGAGTGTTCATTTAATGAGATAAAAATAATATTAAAGAATGGGGAAAAGCTGCCAGCAGCCAACCAGTCCTCTTGTGGTGCATGTCACCGTTGTGAACTAACCTGTCCTAAAAGGGCTATAACCATAGTTGACAGACCTTTTCCACTAAGGGCCAACAAGCTTTGGGACTATAAAAGTGTTAACAGGGTGCATTTACAGGCAGCTTCAGGGGCTGTTATTTTAACAGGTATGGGAGCTGACAATGATCTGCCAAATTATTTTGATAGAATAACTTTTAATGCTTGTCAGGTTACAAACCCATCCATAGATCCGCAAAGGGAGCCCATGGAAACCACTACCTTCCTTGGCAGAAGAGAAGTCTCATATAGCAATAGTAAAGACCAAAAGCAGCAGCATTTGATAGAGATTGATTTGCCATTGGTCTTTGGACCAATGTCCTATGGAAGTATAAGTTTAAATGTGCAGAAGGCGCTGGCAAGGGTGGCAAAGAAAAAGAATATTTTATGGTATTCGGGAGAAGGGGGCCTTCATAAGGATTTATATGATTATGCTTCAAGGGTGGTGCTTCAGGTGGCCTCTGGAAGGTTTGGTATAAGTCCAGAATACCTAAAGCTTGGTGCAGCCTACCAGATAAAAATTGGTCAGGGTGCAAAACCGGGCATTGGTGGTCACCTGCCCGGGGAAAAGGTTCTGCCTGGAATATCTGAAACTAGAATGATACCACTTCATAGTGATGCCATTTCACCTGCACCACAGCATGATATTTATTCTATTGAGGACTTAAAGCTTTTAATATATGCAATTAAAGAAGCTACTGACTATAAGCCAGTATGTGTTAAGATTGCAGCTGTTCACAATGTTGGTGCAATTGCCACAGGAGTAGTACATGCAGGTGCTGATATGATATATATTGATGGATTTAGAGGGGGGAGTGGAGCGACTCCATCTATTGTAAGGGATAACGTTGGGATTCCTATAGAACTGGCATTAGCAGTAGTTGATGAACGGCTTAGGACAGAGGGTATCAGGCACCAGGCATCTATAATTGCAGCAGGTGGCATAAGAAATAGTGCTGATGTGATGAAATGCATAGCCCTGGGTGCAGATGCGGTGGCAATAGGGACAGCCGCCCTTGTAGCGTGTGGATGTCACATGTGTCAAAGATGCCATTCAGGAAAATGTCCATGGGGTCTAACCACTAATGAGGAAAACTTACTAAAACGACTGGATGTAGACTGGGCAGAAGAGCGCCTTACAAACCTTGTTGAGGGCTGGCACCATGAAATGCAAGAGTTTATGGGGCTCAATGGAATATATGATATGGGAAGCTTTAGAGGCAACAGGCTCCTTTTAAGGGGAGTGGGCTTGAATGAGAAGGAATTAGAAGTCCTGGGGATAAAACATGCTGGGGAATAG
>JAGXSK010000137.1 GCA_018333845.1 Clostridia bacterium
ATTTTTTTTCCGGATAAGTTTTTGGCGCTGAGTGGTGAGCTCTACATATAAGTTCTGGTCGGGCAGATAAAAGTCCGGGGAAAAAGCCTCTGTGACCCTTCCTTCGCTGTCCCGCTGCAAAGGGAATGTTTTAGGCTCATACTGCCAGGGGATATTATAAAAATTAAGCATTCGGGCAAATTCTTCCTCGCTGGGATGCATAAAGGAAGGTGTTTTTTTGTCGGCAAGATTCAGCTCCCGCCTAGCCGGCCGCGGGCTGACAGCAGCGCTTTCTCGCAAATTGCGTTCTAGAAAGTAGCTTGCGGCTTGTTGCGCCAGCATGGCGGCTCCTTGCGGAGTTAATGTTTTTGTGTTAACTACCAGGTCATATACTTCAGGGTCCATCCATGCTCGGTCAAATACCTGGCGAAGGTATCTTTTCTTCCGGCGGTCATGCTCTCTTACCAGCAGGCTGGCAGAACTTTTTTCAAGATTATAGATTTCATGGACCCATTGCACCCGCTGATTAAAAGGAGCGCAAACAAGAACGTGAAAAGCATCTGAGCGACCGCGAAATAAAAACTGACCGCCCCGTCCCACCAGCACATACGACTCCTTTTCGGCCAGGGAGAGCAAATATTCATGTAATGCCGCTAAGTAAAAGCGCTGGCGCTTTTCCGCATCTTCACCCTTAGTAGATTGTTCGTCAAACTTTAATAGCTGCGGCGACAGGCCCATTTCAGTTAAAGCTTCTGCAATGGCTTTCCCGTCAATTAAGCGAAGATTTAAGTCATTTGCCAGCTTTTTTGCCAACAGTTCTCCTCCGGCACCAAATTGCCGGGAAATTGTGATGACGGCCATAACGCGCCTCCGACTTTTTTCTATCAAGTTCTCTAAAAATCAAAAAAATCCTTTCTGTGGGAGGATAACTAAAGTGCTGGCGGCAAGAACTTGACAAAGGTGGGCAACTTTATCTACAATGTAATTAACAAAAGAAGCTAGCCTAGGGGTACTCGCAAGCGCGAGTTGAGAGGCGAGGGCGACAAACTTAGCCAACTCTTTGAACCTGAGATGGGTAATACCAGCGGAGGGAAGGATCGGGCAGACGGTAAAAATGCCAGCATTTACCGTGGACAGCGGGTCCACGGTTTTTATGTTTTTTAATGTTGTTATTAAAAATTGGGAGATGGAGTTGTGAAGGCGTTAGATTTGTCTTTATATGTAATCAGCGGACAATGTTTTACCCCGGACCGTGAGTTGTTAAGATTGATGGAGGAGGCTCTGGTCGGTGGTGCCACCGTCATTCAGTTGCGCGAGAAAAATATGACTGTCAGGGAGATGGTGGAAGTCGGCGCCAAGCTTCAGGAGCTGGCACGCCAGCATGGGGCCACTTTTATTATCAACGACCATGTGGATGTGGCATTAGCCGTTGATGCTGACGGAGTACACCTCGGGCAGGATGATCTGCCGGTAAGCAAGGCTCGGGCAATCTTGGGGCCAAAAAAAATTATCGGTCTTTCTACTCATTCTCTGGAACAGGCGCTGGCAGCTAGCAGTTTGCCGCTTGACTATCTAGGGGTGGGTCCGGTTTTTACCACGCCTACCAAACCTGACGCGCGTCCGGTGGGTTTGGAATTGCTCACAAAAGTATCTCGCCAGTTGACGGTGCCTTTTGTGGCGATCGGGGGGATTGAGGAAATAAATCTTGAACAGGTTCTTGCTGCAGGCGCCAAAAATGTGGCAGTTATCAGGGCTGTGGTGGCTGCCGACGATGTGACGGGAGCGGCAAGACGGCTTAAGGCTCGTATCACGGCTAAGACAGCATAGGCAGTAACAGTGTTTTCCGCCAGACTTTCAATTCCGGCTCGACTTGATGTTTGTGTCACCGCAAAAAGCAAGGAGGAGATAAGATGATTTGCGTGAAAGTTAACGGTCGGCAGGAAACATTGCCGGAGAATTATACTATAGCGCAGTTGTTAAGCCAAAAGGAGCTAGACGCATCCTATGTGGTGGTGCAGCGCAACTTAGAAATTATAGATCGTTCCTTGTTGGCAGAAACTAGATTGAACGAAGGAGACCAGCTCGAAATTGTTAAGTTTCTGGGAGGTGGCTAAGCTTGGGTAAAGATATGCTGGCAATCGGTAACTCCTTAATCGCATCTCGACTGTTTCTTGGTACGGGTAAAATTACGTTGCCAAAAATGAAGCAGGTTATTGAAGCTGCCGGTTCGCAAGTTGTGACTGTGGCTTTACGCCGTGTTGATTTTGACCAGCGGGAGGAAAATATTTTAGACTTTATTCCAGCAGGATCCATTATCATGCCCAACACGTCGGGCGCGCGTACAGCGGCAGAAGCTATCCGGCTGGCTCACATGGCTAGGGCAGGAGGCTGCGGCGACTGGGTGAAAATTGAAGTGATTCCCGATCAAAAATATCTGTTGCCTGATAACTATGAAACATTGAAGGCCACGGAGCAGTTGGTGAAAGATGGCTTTACGGTGCTCCCGTATATGTCTCCAGATTTAGTGGTGGCAAAAGCACTAGAAGCGGCTGGAGCAGCCGCAGTTATGCCTTTGGGTGCACCCATTGGCACCAACCGTGGCTTGAAGATGAAGGAGCTCATTAACATTATCATTGAAGAGTGTCAGGTGCCAGTTATAGTGGATGCCGGAATCGGTAGACCCAGTCATGCAGCGGAGGCAATGGAAATGGGGGCCTCTGCCGTACTGTTAAACACTGCTATTGCTACAGCCCATGACCCGGTAGGCATGGCGTTAGCTTTTCGCTTAGCGGTTGAGGCTGGGAGGATTGCCTGCTTGGCGGGAATGGGTGGGGAAACAAGCTATGCCCGTGCCAGTTCTCCGTTAACAGGCTTTCTGGATTAAGGGGGTGCGCTAATGAGTTTTGCGCAGCACATGGAGCGTTATGACAAACAGGCGTGTTGGCAGGCGCTTGAATCAACAGATAGCAGTCAGGTAAAGATGCTCTTGACTAAAGCCAGTCTTTCTCCGGCAGATTTTCTTCTGCTCCTTTCGCCGGCAGCGGAAGTTATGTTGGAGCCTATGGCCCAAAAAGCCAGACTGTTGACAATTAAGCATTTTGGCCGGAATATCTTGCTCTACACACCGCTTTATCTGAGTAATTACTGTGTTAATCATTGTCTCTACTGTCAGTTTCATTCCGGGAAGAAGATTGTCCGGGAGCAGTTGAGTCTGGCCGAAGTGGCAGCCGAAGGCAAAAGTATTGCTGCCACAGGAATTAGACATTTGCTCCTTTTGACAGGGGAGTCTTGCGCCCACGCCACCCCTGCTTATCTGTCAGACTGCCTCAGAATACTGCGTCCATATTTCGCTTCCTTTGGTCTGGAGATTTATACGTTAAGCGTCGAAGAGTATGCGCAGATGATTAAGGCAGGGGCAGAAAGCCTCACCCTTTATCAGGAAACTTATCATCAGGAGAGTTATGCGAAACTTCATCTTGCCGGCCCTAAGCGAGACTATTTTAATCGTTTAGACGCGGCGGAAAGGGCTTGCCAGGCCGGAATGCGCCGAATAAACATCGGAGCTCTGTTTGGGCTTGCCCCGTGGCGGCAAGAAGCTTTTTGGGCAGGAATACATGCTTATTATTTGCAAAAGCAATATCCTGCCACGGAAATCGCCATCTCTCTGCCTCGGGTTCGCTCGACTCAAGAGGGTTTTACCGTTCCTTGCCCTGTAAGCGACAAAGAGCTGGTGCAGATTCTGCTGGCCTTACGTCTCTTCTTACCCCAAGCTGGGATTACTATCTCCACCCGTGAACGTGCGGAATTGCGCAATAGTCTTTTGCCACTCGGCGTTACCAGCATGTCGGTGGGCTCTAAAACTACTGTAGGCGGTTACGTTGCCGGAGAAAAAAAAGGCTGCCAGCAGTTTCCCATTGCTGATGAGCGGTTAATAGGTGAAATAAAAGAAATGATTAGGCGGCAGGGTTATCAGCCGGTGATGAAAGATTGGCCGAACATGGCTGCGGAGAAAAGTTCTTAATCAATTATTTCTGTAGCAATTCATTTAACAGCTTGCCAAGAAAACAGAGCATTAAAAAATAGAGGCTAAAAACTTGATTTTATCAGGACAATGTGTTAATATCTCTTTACGCGCCCGTAGCTCAGTCGGATAGAGTAACTGACTACGAATCAGGAGGTCGGAGGTTCGAATCCCCCCGGGCGCGCCACTAAAAACACGACAACCACGGGGCTTTGTGGCCGCCGTGGTTGTTTCTTTTTGTACAAAGAATGTGAAGCCTTAGTATAAATATCAGCGGAAATGGAGTCTTATTGAAAGTCAAAACTTCGCCTGAGAATCATAGTTTCTGACCGCCCATAAATCCAGTAAAAGAGAAAAAGGATTAAAGTGATTTTATTTTCGTGCAAACGTATCTTGCTTGTGATACAATATGAGGATGTGTGAAATTAAAATTGGTAAAGGCGGGACAATGTTGTGATAACTGTAAGTAATATAGGCCTACGATTTGGAGAGCGTAAACTCTTCGAAGATGTAAATTTAAAGTTTACTCCTGGCAATTGTTATGGAGTTATTGGTGCAAATGGAGCTGGGAAAAGTACATTTCTGAAGATACTCGCTGGCGAAATTGAACCGGATAGCGGTCAAGTTGTGATTGCGCGCGGTATGCGGATGTCTGTTTTAAAACAAGATCATTATCAATACGATCAATCTCTCGTGCTAGATACCGTGATCATGGGCAACCAACGTCTCTTTGAAATCATGAAAGAGAAAGAGGAGCTTTATAGCAAGGAAGAATTTAGTGATGAAGATGGTATGAAAGTGGCCGAGTTGGAACACGAATT
>JAGXSK010000138.1 GCA_018333845.1 Clostridia bacterium
ACATTCCTGTCCCCAGGAATATCCCAGACTTCAGCAGGTGTGTCCCCTTTCCTTATGCGAGGGCGGGGTCTTACAGGCTGTGCGAAAATAACTTTAGGGAAAATCAGCCAGAAGAACCGTCCCCCTGGTTGTTATTCTCGCTGCAGAGCCTCTACTGGTTTCATGGAAGCAGCCTTCATGGCCGGCCATACTCCAAAGATTACACCCACGCCTACAGCAAAGCCAAAGGATACAATAACTGAAGTCAATGATACTGCAGTCTCAGGACCCAACATCCCAACTAGATTGGCACCACCGAAACCTAATATTATTCCAATAACACCCCCTACCCCGCTTATGATAACTGACTCAACTAAAAACTGTATTAAAATATGATGATTCATGGCACCAAGGGATTTTTTTATGCCAATTTCCCTGGTTCTTTCAGTGACGGACACAAGCATAATATTCATTATGCCTATACCCCCTACCAGCAATGAGATACTGGCAATTGCCCCCATTACTAATGTCATTATCCTGTTCATCTCTTCCACCTGCTGCAGCCATTCCTGCTGGGAATGTATGCCTACTGCATCTGGATGGCCGTATTTCTTCTGAAAAATTCTTTTCAGGTGAACTGTGGCTACCCTGGTGTCCTCTGCACTGTTTGCTTTAATGGATAGGCCATGAATTTGATTAGTAGCCATGAGCCTCATGGCAGATGTGACAGGAATAAAAACATTGCTATCAGGTCCAATGGCATATTCCTTTCCCTTTCTTTCCATGACACCTACTACCAGGAAGTTTTGTCCTTGAATGTTTATATTTTGGCCCATGGGATTAGTACCTTTAAACAGGACCTCTACAACTTGATCCCCCACTACAGCTACCCTGCGCCTGTGAAGAACGTCCCCTTCAGTAAGGAACCTGCCCCTTGCAAGCTTGCTGTCAGTTACAACAAGGTACTTTTCTGTAGTGCCAGAGTACCCAAAATTTTCTCCATGATTTCTCCACCTCATATATGTCCAATTTTCCACATTGGGTATTGCAGCCTTTATAGTTGGAACCCTCTCTTCAAGCTCCTTCAAATCATCCAGGGTAAATCTTACATTCCATCCCTGGGAATACACCTGTATTACATTTGTTCCCATACTTTCCATGTGCATCATCATCTGCTGCCTTGCCCCTGTAGCTACTGAAACAAGGGTAATGACAGAGCATACACCTATAATAACACCAAGCATGGTAAGAAACGCTCTGACCTTATTGCCCATTAGCCCCAGCCAGGCAGATTTAAAGCCAAGGATTAAACTCATCATGAAACCACCGCCTTTGCCAGGTTTAGCTCTGCTAATACACCCCTGGCCTTTATCCTGCTTTCAACCTTGCTATCACCAATTATAATCCCATCTTGAATTCTGATGAGTCTTTTACAGTGCTGGGCTATGTCACCATCATGGGTTACCAGCACCAGTGTCATGCATTGATCATTTAACTCCTGAAAGACAGCCATGATCTCTTCACCTGTTTTGGTATCCAGGTTACCTGTTGGCTCATCGGCTAGCAGCACACGGGGCTCTGCAGCCAGGGCTCTTGCAATGGCTACCCTCTGCTGTTCACCGCCAGACAATTCTGCTGGTCTATGTTTTATCCTATGGGATAGACCAACCCTATCCAGGGCTTCTCTTGTTCTTTTTATCCTCTCCCTTGTAGCCATTCCCCTGTAAATCAAGGGCATTTCCACATTCTCCTCTGCAGTAAGCTGGGGTATAAGATTGTACTTCTGGAAGATAAAGCCCAGCTCCCTGTTTCTAATAATAGCCAGCTGCCTACTGCTTTTTTTCTGGATTTCCTGGTTGCTGAGCAGATATATTCCACTTGTGGGAACATCTAAACAGCCTATAATATTCATTAGAGTAGACTTCCCCGAGCCAGATGGTCCCATTATGGCCACCATCTCTCCATCCTCTATATCAAGGGATATACCCTTTAAAACCTCAACCGACAATTTGTCATTTTTATATGTTTTAGTTATATTTTCTAATTTAATCATATCTTAACACCCTAATACTGCACTGGTTTTTCGCTTGGACCGCCAGGACCAAAACCATGGTCCATCATATCCATGGAGCTGCCCACAACTACCATTGTGCCAGGTTCTAGTCCAGAAATAACCTCGGCAAACCTATCACTTGTAAGGCCTATGGTAACCTCTTTTGCTGCAGGCATGCCTTCCTCAATGATCTGAACAAAGCTTTGATCACCCTCTTCATATACTGCTTCAATGGGTACTAGAACTACATTAGTCTTGGAATCAATAAATATGGAAACGTTGGCATTCATTCCCCCCCGCAAACCTTCTGGTGCCGGTATATCTATTTTTACAGGAAAACCTGCCAGACCTTCCCTGGTCTCCCCCATGAGGGCTACCTCATAAACAAGGCCTGCAAATTCAACACCTGGCATGCCATCTACAGTGACAACAGCCTCCTGACCCTTGCGAACCTTTGCAATATCATATTCATCAATCATAATGTCTACCCGCATCATGTCATAATTGGCAATTTTAGCAATCTTTGTCCCCAAACTAACCTGGTCTGTCTCCTTGACAAGGACTTCCATTACAATGCCGTCAATGGGAGCCCTAACCACCATGTTCTGCATCTGATTTATCTTGTTTTCAATGTCAAGCTCTAAACTGTTTATCTGCAGCCTGTCACTTATAACATGGGACATGGCATCACCTTCCTCAACGGTAGCTATAAGCTGCCCCTTGTTGACCCAGTCTCCGTTTTTTGCATATATATTGGTAATGGCACCGCTGATATTAGGAACTATATTTTCTTCTGCCTTGTACCGTACAATTTCACCCTGCTGCTGCACCTCTATACCAGGTAAACTAAAGATTACCTGGGGCTTCATCCCTACCTTTAACAATCCAGGGTTGTTAAGAAGTATGCTTATTCTGTAAGAAAACCCCTGTTCCCCAGGAATGGGATTAGACTCTATTTCATGAATTGATGCCTGTATTTCTCCAGTAAACTCACTAAAATAGACCTTGACCTTATCTCCCCTTTTTACATTATTATATATCTGACTTGCAGCCAGTACTTCAACTACAAGGCCGCTGTCATCCACAACCTTGCCTATTAAAGCTCCCGCAGAGATCTCTTCTCTAACCTTATATGTAAAATCTGTAAGCCTGCCGCTGGCAGGAGCAACTATCCTCAATGCCTGCTCTGCACCCACCTGGTCTATTTTATCCGGTGTGGTATTTAAACGCCTGGCCAGCTGCAGCTTTTTCTGATCAAGCTCCAATTGTTTTTGCTGGATCTCCATTGCCAGGGTAGCATTTTCCAGGACTACTAACTCCTGTCCCCGGCTTACCCTGTCCCCAGGTTTCACGAGAACTCTCTTTACCGTTCCGGCTGCTGCAGAGCTTACCTCCCGATCCTCTACAGGCAGTAAAGGTCCCCAGCCTTCAACTACAACCTCCAGATCTCCCATGATAACTGGCGCCTCTGCAAAAACAGGTGGTTGATTCATGGGATCCCTTTTAGCCTGAAACCATTTCCAACCCCCAAAGCCTCCGCCAGCTAGAATTGCTAGAATTACTACTGCAATGATAACCTTTTTCATAACTTACCCTCCAGTTTACATTCTCCAT
>JAGXSK010000139.1 GCA_018333845.1 Clostridia bacterium
AACATTGAGCGAGAAGCAAAAATGAGCGGGAAAATTCATGATAAGGGTGTTCTTATTCTCTCGGGATATTTAGGTGGAAGATATGCACAAAAATCACCTTTTAGTATTAGTGCAAGCATTTGTTTTGAACAAAGCTATGGCGGTGTTGATGGAGATAGTGCATCCTGTGCCGAGCTGGTCGTGCTGCTTTCAGCTCTCACAGATATTCCAGTTAGACAGGATCTGGCTATTACGGGATCAATGAATCAAAGAGGGCAGGTTCAACCTATTGGAGGGGTAAATCAGAAGATTGAAGGTTTTTATAAGCTGTGTAAAGAACGGGGCTTTACTGGTACGCAGGGGGTAATAATACCCAAACAGAATACTGTGAATCTAATGCTTGGTAAAGAACTTGTTGAAGACTGCAAAGCAGGTAAATTTCATATATACTCCATCTCCAGTGTCGATGAAGCCATAGAACTCTTAACTGGACTTTCACCAGATGACTTTTCTGATAGGGTCCAGACCAGACTGGAGGAATTTGCCAGAGATCAGGATGTAGAGTAAATTAAAAGCCCTTATACTTCCAGGCGGATGCATAGGGGCTTTAATACTATACAGGCAGCAGGGTGCTTTCATGAATCCTTGCATTTGATATACTAGGGTTATTCTCGTCAGATATTAAAGCTTTAATAGGAATTCTAAGTTGAACTGTGGTTCCTTGATTGGTGCTTGAACAAATTCTCAAACCATAGCTTGGTCCATAGAGACTAATGAGCCTTTCATGTACATTGCTTAAACCTACTCCATTTCCAGAACCATAGCCTGGTTGCAGAACTAGATGAATTTTCTCTTCAGGAATGCCAACACCGTCATCATATACCATCATTACTAGAGTATCATCCACCATACTGGCGGATATTTTTAAAGTTCCTCCACCTACCTTGGGAGTTATACCATGCTTTACAGCATTTTCTACTATAGGCTGAAGGCTAAGGAAGGGGATCTTTGTATCAAGGAGGCTATCGTCAATATCCTGGATAATTTTCAAGGAATCTTCGAAACGTGCCTTTTCCAGGGTCAAGTAGGTGTGAATGCACTCTAGTTCTTCCCCCAGGGTTATATAGTGCCCCCTTCTTCTAAGGGTTTGTCTAAAAAAGTCGGCCAGATGTATTAGAAGCTGCCTTGCTTTTTCAGGATTGGTCCGGCTATAGAGGACAATAGTATTAATTGTATTGAAAAAGAAGTGTGGATTAATTTGTGCATGTAAAGCATCAAGTCTGGCTTTAGTTAAAAGCTGGGATTGTCTGTCGAGCTCAGCTAATTCAGTTTGCATACTCAATAACTGTCCAATGCCCAATGCAAGTCTAATTGACTGGTCGGGAAGGGGGCCTGGGCGCGTGTCGTACAGCTTTAATGTTCCTATGACCTTGCCCTTGACCTTAAGGGGCACTATTATGGCTGCACCAAGAGGACAGGCGCAGTCTTTAATTGGGCAGTTAAATTCCTCGGAGGTTTCAATAACCTTATATTCTCCAGTCTTTAAAACCTCCTTGGTTGCTGATGTAACAATGGGATCCCCGGGTCTGTGTCTTTCACAGCCCACGCCCAAAAAGGCCAGGATTTTCTTCTTGTCAGTTATGGCAACAGCTGGCAGCTGGCTGATCTTTTTTATGATTTCAGCTGTATTTTGGGCTGTGTTTTCATCTAGACCATGCCGCAAATAGGGAAGTGTCTCATGGGCGATAAAGAGGCTTGTATTTGTAGTCTGTCTGTTTTCATCTTGACTTTTTATCGCCTTTGTGTATAACTTTAGTATTAACCAGAAAAAAATTACGTTGGCAGGAATCAAGAAAAAAGCCTTCAAAGATATATCCAGGGGGACTGCAATAAGAAACAGTCCTTCTAAAAGGGAAAAAATTATCACGCATAAAAAAATTAAGGTATTAGACATTGATTAAGGTTCCTCCACAGCATTAATAGTTATTTTTTATTGTCTCATAATTCTATTTTTTGTCAATCAACTCCTGCAAAATAAAAGATTTAAGAAGGAATTAATAAGATAATGTTGAAAATGATAGGTGTGCTTAAGCTTCACATATATAGTAAAGGAGAGAAGGTTTAGGTGGTAAAGGGAATAGGTACAGATATTGTTAGTATAGAAAGGATTAAATGTTCCATAGCCAAGTTTAAGGAAAAGTTCCAAAATAAGATATTTACAATGGATGAATGGAATTATTGCTGGAACAAAAAGAATCCATATCCTTCTTTGGCGGCACGTTTTGCTGCCAAAGAGGCAGTATTAAAAGCCCTGGGAACAGGCAAGGGTAAGATAAAATGGCTGGATATTGAGATCAAACTAGGCCCTAAAGGCAAACCCAACATTAACCTGTCTGGCTTGGCTGCTGAAACTGCAAGGTCCCAGTATATTAGCAATTTTAATTTAAGTCTGTCACATTGCTCTGAATATGCGGTAGCCTTTGTAGTAGCCGAATAGGGGGAGAAAAAGTGAAACTTGTTACTTCTACTGAGATGAGAAATATTGATAGTACAGCAATTAATAAATATTTTATACCTGGAATTGTATTGATGGAAAATGCAGGCCTGGCCGTGGTAAACAAGATAGCCCAGATTTTTGGAAATGAGTTGGGCAGGAAGAAAATTACGGTCTTTTGCGGCAAGGGCAATAATGGTGGGGATGGAATGGTCATTGCCAGACATCTTATCAATAAGGGTGTAGAAGTAAAAGTTTATTTATTGAGCAGCCCGGCAGAAATAAAGGGTGATGCAGCAGCAAATCTTACAATCTTACAATCCATGGGAGCCAAAATATATCTAATTATAAATGATAAAGATCTGCACAGGGTAGAAATATCCATGATGTATGCCGATTTAATTGTAGATGCTATTTTTGGTACAGGATTTAAGGGTGAACCCAGGGGCGTAGCTGCAAGGCTTATAAAACTCATAAACGACTCTAAGAGATTAACATTAAGCGTGGATGTGCCGTCTGGTCTGGAAGCTGATACTGGAAAGGTTCATGGTGAGTGTATCAACGCCAATTTTACCATTACCTTTGGTCTGGCCAAAGTTGGTTTATTTATGGAGCCAGGGTGCAGGTATTGTGGGAAGATAGAAATTGCTGACATATCCCTGCCATCACAGCTTTTAAAGAGTCATGCTTTAAATCGTGAATTAATAACTATAGAATGGGTTAAGAGTAAGCTTTATAAACGAGACCATAACACCCATAAAGGTACATATGGTCATGTTCTAGTATTAGGAGGCTCTCCTGGGATGACAGGTGCCGTTTATTTGACAGCCACTGGAGCTCTAAGAGCAGGTGCTGGGCTTGTTACTGCAGCGGTGCCTCGATCTCTAAATCCTATTCTTGAACAAAAATTTACTGAGGTTATGACACGGCCCCTGCCTGAAAGTGAAAAGGGACTCCTTGGCAGGAATTCCCTGGAACCTATTTTAGATATGGCTGAAAAAGTAGATACTATTGTTATAGGTCCTGGAATGGGCATTTCTGCCGAAGGGGAAACATTGCTAAAAGAATTGCTGCCCCGATTAAAAATCCCTGTAGTCCTGGATGCCGATGGTTTAAACCTTTTTAGTAAAATAATAATGGGCAGCAGGGAATTCTTAAAACAAATACAAACGAATATGATCTTCACGCCCCATCCAGGTGAAATGGCCCGGCTTTGTAAAATAGATAGCCAGGAGGTACAAAAAGACCGCCTCCCTATTGCTGAAGGCCATGCCAAACAATGGGGTGTAACCCTTGTACTCAAGGGTTCTAAAACTATTATTGCTTCGCCAAAGGGTAGAACCTATCTAAACATTACTGGAAATCCAGGGATGGCCACAGGTGGTACCGGGGATGTATTGGCAGGTATAATAGGAGCACTTCTAGCCCAGAGACTTGACATTGAAGCTGCTGCCGCTGTTGGTGTCTTTCTCCACGGATATGCTGGGGATAGGGCAGCAGAAAAATTAGGTGAGTACTCGTTAACGGCAATGGATATTATTGATTATCTCCCATGTGTATTAAGGGAAATAACAGAGGGTGAATAACTTGCGACCAGCAAAAGCTGAAATAAACCTTAATAATCTTGCTTATAACGTTAGAGAATTAAGAAAAATGTCAAAATCAAGGCACTTCATGGCTGTTGTAAAGGCTGATGGCTATGGACATGGAGCTGTGCCAGCTGCTAGAACAGCCCTGGAAAGTGGTGCGGATAATCTAGGAGTTGCTACGGTTCAAGAGGGGATAGAGTTAAGAGAAGCTGGAATAAGGGCCCCCATACTGATCTTTGGGTGGAC
>JAGXSK010000140.1 GCA_018333845.1 Clostridia bacterium
TGAAGAAATGTCGTGCAGCAGTTGAAATAATTGGAGAGAAATATGAAAAAGGCGAATACTTTATGCCAGAATTAATATTGACCGGGGAAATGCTAAATAGGATTTCAAGTCTGGCAAAAGCCAAGATGACTGAAAGTTTAGAAGAGGATGAAAACAAGTATATTGGCAAAGTAGTATTGGGTACAGTAAAGGGTGATATCCATGACATTGGTAAAAATATAGTTGCCTTCATGTTGGATACCAACGGATTTAAGGTGTACGACCTTGGAGTAGATGTGCCGTCATCAAAATTTGTGGAAGCTATAAAAGAGTACAAGCCGCAAATAGTAGGCATGAGTGCCTTGCTTACTCTAGCCTTTGATAAAATGAAGGATACAGTAAAAGCCATTGAAGATGCAGGATTAAGGGATCAAGTCAAAATCATGATAGGTGGTGCTCCCATTAATGACCAGATTAAAGAGTATACTGGTGCTGATGGTTGGGGACAGGACGCAGTAGAAGCTGTTTCCCTGGCGAAAAAGTGGATGGGGGGTAATTAAAGATGAAATTAGCTGAAAACTGGGATAAGCTTTCGCCGCAGGAGAGATACGAGGAAAGGTTTAAAAGATATGCCAATCCAGATATGCAATTTGCCAGCCCTGAAGCAGAAAAGGCATACAAGGAACGGGTTCAGATGATCAAGGATGCCGTTGAATTGAAAAAACCAGCTAGAATACCAATTCATTTAACTATAGGGTTTTATCCTGCTGCTTACGCTGGCGTTACTGCTAAAGATCTCATGTATGATTATGAAAAACTGGGAATGACATTTAAGAAGTTTAACAATGATTTCAAGGCAGATACCCTTGTGAGCTGCGCTCTGGTGGGGCCAGCCAGGGTATTTGAGATACTAGATTATAAACTATACCAGTGGCCGGGCAAGGGAATACCAGACGAACTTTCTTACCAGTGCCTGGAAGATGAATACATGATGGATAACGAATATGACTTATTAATTAATGACCCATCTGGATACTGGATGCGTTATTATCTTCCACGAACCTTTGGCGCACTGGAACCATGGCAGATGATAGCACCATGGACCGATATTATTGAACTTCCCTTTGTAGGTCCTGCCATGATACCCATAGGTATTCCCCCTGTCCAGGAATCCTTTAAAAAATTAATAGAAGCTGGACAGGCAGCCATGGAGTGGGCTGGTGCCATGGGTGCTATAGATGGAGAAAATAAAGCTGTCCACGGTTTGCCGGGGTTTTTTGGTGGAGTTGCTAAAGCTCCCTTTGATACCCTGGGAGATACCATGAGGGGCACTCGGCCAATAATGCTTGACATATTCCGCCGTCCCAAGAAACTACTAGAGGCCATGGAAAGACTTGTATCAATAAATATTGACATGGCAGTAAGATCAGCCAATATCACAGGGGTACCAATTATTTTCATGCCCCTGCATAAAGGAGCCGATGGTTTCCTGTCAAAGGATGATTTTGCCAGGTTTTACTGGCCAACCCTAAAGGCTGTTATTCTAGGGTTAATAGAGGAAGGTCTAGTTCCACTGCTTTTTGCTGAGGGGGGCTATAATCAACGGCTTGAAGCCATAACCGATTCTGATATTCCAGAAGGAAAAACCGTCTGGCTTTTTGATAACACCGACATGGTCAATGCAAAGAAGGCCCTTGGAGGCAAGAGCTGTATAGCAGGAAATGTCTCTGGAGCTGTTCTAAAGGCTGGCACACCGCAGCAGGTAGATGAGTATGTGAAGTTCCTGGCGGAAAAAGTAGCTCAAGATGGCGGTTTTATCTTGAGCAATGGTACAGTTCTAGATGATGCTGAAGCAGAAAACCTCCATGCCATGATAAATGCGGGCAGAAAATATGGGGAATACAAATAATCCAGGCAAGCGAAAACCGAAAACCATGAATATACCTATAATAAATGGCATCTAGCTGATGCCATTTATTATAGCCCAAAAACATAGGCGAAGGGTGATATAATGCATAGTAATCAAAATGTACCAATTTCCCCATACAGATGGGTGGTAGTGGCAATAATGTGGTCTACAATATTCATAGCTGTGACAGCTCAATTTCAAGTAGCTGCCCTGGCATTTAAAATTATTCCAGAATTAAACCTTACATCAGGAAATTATGCCATGGTCCTGGCTGCACCCATGCTGCCTGCAGTGTTGTTTAGTATTGGTGCAGGAGCCCTGGCAGACAGATTTGGAGTTAAAAAAGTAGTTGCAGTTAGTTTTGTTTTTTCAATAATTGGTGTATATTTTAGATATATTCCCAACAGTTTTTTAGGATATTTTAGTCTGATGTTTTTATCTGGATTAACCCCTGCTCTTTTAAATGCCAATGTTTCCAAGCTCCTGGGTGCCTGGTTTCCACGTGAGCAGATCAGTACTGCCCTGGGAATATATTTTACTGCCGCAGGGGTTGGCATGACTGTAGCTTTGGCAACGTCTGCCTTATTCCCCACTGCGAAAAGTGCTTATATTACAGCTGGCATTGCCATGTTTGCCATCTGGATTTTGTGGTTGGTATTTATCAAGGATAAACCTGTAGGAGCGCCTGAGCTCCCACCCTTGCCTGTCTTAAAGTATATTGGTGCAGCTGCCAGCAGCAGAAATATTTGGCTGGCAGGGCTGGCATTGATGTGTTTTATGGGTGCAAATATGGCATTTGTAGGTTTTCTGCCCAATGCCCTAAGTCAGGTTCGTGGTATCAATCCATCCCAGGCTGGTGTCATGACGTCTATAGTTACCCTTGGTGTTATTTTAGGAAATATGATTGGTCCTGTCATGTCTGCACGTGTAGGCAGAATAAAACCTTTCCTTGCACCTGCAGCATTTTTAGGTGCAGCTGTTATGTATATTTCCTGGATTGCCCCGGGAACAAGTGTCTGGTTACTGCTCTTTGCTGCAGGAACTTTAATGGGCATAAGCGTACCATTGCTAATGGCCTTCCCCATGCTGCTTCCAGAGATAGGGCCAGTTTATGCCGGGAGTGCTGGGGGTCTCATGGCTACCCTGCAACTTATTGGTGCTTTTTTCATACCTTCATTTATAATTGCGCCAATAGCCGGAGGCAATTATACATTGTTATTTGCACTGGCTAGCTTATTTCTAGCATTGCTGGGTGTTGTATCATTGTTTCTTCCCGAGCTTGGCACCAGGGCTGCAGGCCGTGGAAAGAATAAAACTTAAAGTCCTGCAATCTATGGGCAAAAGGAGGTTAAAATGGCTAAAAACATCGTTATAGCATGTAATGCATTAAGGGATGAGATTAATCTCGTTGTCAATGAGCTGCAGATCAACTATCCAATAATCTGGGTTGATGCAGGTCTCCACAATCATCCTAGTAAACTAAAGGACGAGCTTCAGAAGCTTATTAATAACATAGACAATGTTGACAATATTTTGCTGCTGTTTGGAAACTGTGGGAACTCTGTCCTTGGATTAAAATCTGAAAAGGCCAGCATAATTTTGCCCAGGGTTGATGACTGTATTTCTCTGCTTTTAGGGGGCAATGAGCATAAAGCAGCTTTAGATCAAAAGGGGACTTCCTATTACTTAACAAAAGGCTATTTACATAGTGGAGCTTCCATGTGGACAGAATATCTAAATTGTATAGACAAGTACGGCTATGAAAAAAGCCTGATGATTTTTAAAACAATGTTGGTTAACTACAAGGGTTTAAGGCTCATAGACACTGGTGCCTATGAGCTTGATGATATAAGGGATACTTTCTTGAAAATGGCCAAAGAGTTTGGCCTGGAGCCAGAAACTGTTCCTGGCACAATAAGGACGGTGTACAAGGCATTTAAGAAAGAATGGGATGAAGAATTTATCGTTGTAAAACCAGGACAGCCAGTCTAGACGTTAGATCATTTGATCCTTTAACCTTTTTTTAGCTTTTATATATTATCAAGAAAAAATTTCATCAATTTCACTTTTTGTTTTATAAATAAGGTCTTTCAGTTTTACATCATTAAAATCTTCCCCGTGTTCTAGTGAAGATAAAACTTTCTCAAATAAACCTACCAGAAGTCTATTGATTTTCTCATATTCTAGGGGAGCAGCTGCCGGCTCAGGAACTTTTTTCCGCCAGATTTCTTCTAAACGATAAAAGATATGATTAGTAATTTCTCTCATAATAGCTGCTAGAGCAGAAACCTGCCGGTTAACATATGAGGTGCTGGCCTCGTATGTTGAATGGGGTGATATGTCCAATCGCCCTTCACTCTTAAGTATTTTATAAGCTTTAGTTCCCTGCAAAATAATCATGTGATGATACAGAACATTGACAGTAACATCAAGATTTTTAAGAAGATCATTTCTTTTAAGAAATTCAAAATTAATCCTGATATCCTCCAACGAAGAATCCGGTTCAAACATAATAAATCCTATACTTGGTTCTATACCATGCTTACGTAGGATTTTGACCGCCCCTTCATTTTGAGCTGTTGTTGTCATTTTATTCAAGCGTTTTAGAGATTCATCCCTGCCGCTTTCAAGGCCAACTAAAATGTGACACAAGCCTGCATCTGCCAGGGCCCCAATTGTTTCATCGTGAATATCATTTACCCTGGCTTCTATTCCAAATTTAATTTTTCTTTGTTTAATTAGAGAAGCTAAATGCAAGGCCCTTTCTTGACCTGCTTTACCGGGGCCAAAAAAGTTTGGATCGGTAAAATAGAAATAATCCATGGTGTGCTTCAATAAAATCTCATCTATTTCAGCTATAATGTTTTCAGGGCTTCGGCCGCGCCATTTGGGTCCCCTGCCATAATATGAATTAATATAGCAGAAGGTACAGGCACCGTAGCATCCACGACTTCCCATAATGTTTACCTCACCAATGTTAAGTGAAGCCCTTGTGCGAACTGGAAAGGGGAGGTCGTCAAGGTTTTCAATGGCTTTTGCCTTTGAGCAGGTGATACTGCCCTGTGATGATAGATAAGCCAATCCCAGGATTTTTTCATGGGATTTTTTGCGAGTAAGGGTAGCTGCCAAGTCAGCAAAGGTTAGCTCCGGTTCTCCCAGGATAATGGAGTCAATTGCCTTACAGCTTTTCAAAATTTCTTCATAGCCGAAGGTTGGGTAAAAGCCATAAGCAGTAACATAGGGAGAAATACCTTGGCGCTTTACAGCCTCAAGAAAATTATAAAGCCTTCTGTCGTTCTTCCAATGGTAAACCATGTGGACACCAAGAATATCAGGTTTATAAGCTTCAATGATTTTCCCTATCTCTTTATAAGAAAGCTTGTCAAGATACCCTTCGACTATTTCCACTTCATGCCCCTGGCTTTTTAAAACCCCTGCAGCATAACCGGTAAGCAGGCATGAGGAAAGGGGAGTATTTGCTATATCATTACATCTTTCAGTACTTATGCTCCTGGGATGTTCCAATAAAAGTATCTTCATTTACCGTACCTCCTGCCACATGAAGATATTTCTGCAAAGATGAAGTGTCTCCAGCTTGTATCTTAATTTATCAAAGGGCTTAGGGTTATAGTAAGTCGGATAAAGCAGGTCCGTATCATTGTCTATAACTCCCTGCTCCAGGGCAATGGTCTCCATGGGGGTACCAGGCAGAATACGAATATTATTCAGAATGATTGTCCCTAAATTCTTCTTTAAAGCATGAATGTCATAGATACGTTCCAAAAGCCTAATGCCTTTTTTAACAGTCCCATCTGTTTCCCCTGGAACATTCACCATGAAATGATAAATACTTACCACATCACTTTTGGAAACATGCTCGGCTGCCTTTAAAATATCTTCCTCAGTAAGATTTTTTCTAAGAGTATCTAATGCTTCCTGACAAAGGCCGTCAGGGGAAAAGGCAAAGCACTCACAGCCTGCCCTTTCAAAAAGGCTAACATTTTCTTTATTTATATTATCTTCTCGGAAGAAGCCTCCCCACTTGATTTGAAGGTTTCTATGCAGCAGCTCTTCACAAATCTGTTCCAAATGTCCAAGGGGAGCATTTACTATAGGGTCGTTAAAGTGGAATCTATGGATAGCAAATTCTTTAGTTAAGAATTCAATTTCATCTACAATACCTTCAGGTGTACGACAGCGCAGCTTTTTCCCCTGGAGATTGGGGTAGACACAATAAGAACAGTTATAGGGGCAGCCCCTTTTTGTCTCAATTCCAATGGCTGGAACATAACTGTTGGCTTTTAAGTAGGGAGCTGGGTCCAACAGCTTTCTGGAGGGGTGCAGATAGTCATTTTTCATGTCAAATTCCATAGATGGAGGTGCAGCAATTACCCTGTTACCCTTGCGTACACATAATCCCTTTATGGATGAGGGCTTTTCCAATGAGGCAAGCAGTGCGGGGAAGGAAATTTCTGCTTCCCCTATAATACCATAGTGGATTTCAGGTATTTCCAGCATCAACCTTTCTGGGAAAAGGGAAAAGCCAGTTCCTCCAGCAATAATCCACGCCTTTGGCAAAAGCCTTGCAGCCATACGAACAGTAACAATAAACCTTGGAATGAGTGAGCTGGTCTTGTTTGCTAGAGGATCAATGTTGCGAAGTGATACTGCCACCACTTCAGGCTTTAAGCTGAGAAGCTTCTCTTTTAATGAGCCAAAGGGGTCCGTCTCAACATTCATATCTAAAAGCTCTACCTGGTAACCTTTGTGTTCTACATGAGCTGCAAGTGATACAATCCCTATGGGGTAAACTCTTTCAGCTGAGGCTTCATCCATTGACAGAGCTTGTATTAACAGTACACGCATAATCAATCACTCCAGTAGCAGCAAGGCAAAATACCTGCAAAAATCATTTTTACTGTCCAGGGTTCGTAATGCTATGCCTGCACCCTTGACTGTTGCAAAGACATCTATACCCGCACCTTCCATAGATGGTCTGCTATCCTTGGGTCTGCGGCATTGCCCATGGGTACTGCATACATCACAAAGGGTGCATGGGCCTGCCCAGTAGGCAAAAGCTTTATAAAACCCTGTCTTGAAAGCTTGCTTTTCAGCTTCTAAAACAAGCCTTTGAAAGGTATTAGTGGGAGGTTCACCCTCTAGAAGCAGTGCCAGGCTATAGTCCTTAAGCACATTTCTAGTTTCTTCAGGAGATGGAGTGTTTGGCGGACAGCTGAGCTTTCCAAAGCTGCTGCATCCAAACCGACATTTTACAGGTGTCCAGTCAGGAACATGGATAGATTTCATGGAAATTGAACAGGCTTCCTTAAATCCCAGATCCTTTATTTCCCTGAGCAAAGCAGCTTTTTTATCTAGAGATAGGCCTTCCAAGCTATCCTTGCTGCCTGATCCAATGATTACAGCAGTATCAGTCTTTAGAGGAATGATATTAGCAGCATAAAGACCATATTCTCTCAGCTGTTGTATAATCCATTTTCCAGCAAAAACCTTACCGTTATATGTATTAATCAACATGTTTATGTCAAAAAGGGCAGCCCTTTCAGAGAAATGCTCCAAAAAGAAATCGTGCACCAACAGAAAGCCGCCTGGCATAAGACATTCTGCAGCAGATTTCAAAATATGTGTTATTTCATTTTCTGAATAAGCATGGACAATGTTTGAGAGGATAACCAGATCATGCTGACCTTTTTTAAAAGGCCACTCTTCTAAAATATTGGTTGCACAATAAGAAATATTTTCATTAAACCCCCGAATTGTCACAAGTTCCCTTGTATAGCTCAAAACCTGGGGGATATCCACAAGGGTAGCTTTCATATCAGGAAATTCTTTTAAAAAGCCTGCAGATATGGCCCCTGAGCCTGTGCCAATATCCAAAATATGACCACTTACAAAAAGACCCTTAAACATGGGTGTAATTTCTTTCACCTTTACCCGGGCAACATTATCCATGGCAGTAATATATTTTCCAATTCTTGATTTCAGGTCTTCAGAATCAGACTGGTCATTTCCGGAGAAATCAATCTTTCCGCCTGTTTCAATACACTTTCTGAGATCCTGCCAGTAAGCTGTTAAATATTTGCGCCAAAGAATAGAATCTCCCTGGTAATATTCCTTGCCCTTGACAAGGTAGTCTGAAGAAATCCTGGTGTTAAAATAGGTATTTTCGTACCTATCTAGGAGCCCTAGAGAGCATAAAGCATACAGGTAGCGTTCCAATGCTTTAGTGTCACTACCTAATCTAACTGCAGCTTCGGCTAGAGTTTTCCCGTTGGGTTCAAGTAGTGAAAAAATATCCAATTCAATGGCTGCAAATAGCACTTCTGAAAACCAGTATCCGGTGGCCAGATTTTCTAAATACTGGGGACCGGAGCCTTGGGGATCATACCTGAACAAATAAACCTGCTCCTTTCATAAAGTGAAACTTCTCGCATTATGTAAATTCCATCATTTCTAGCTTTCCTAAGCTTATGGATTTCTACTACCTTCCATCTCCACGATTGCCTCCCGTCTCCATATCCCTGCCCCTTGGCTCATATGGAGCGTGCCATTTCTGTAGGATAGGTGCCGTTAAAGCAAGCTGAACAGAATTCCTCCCTGGGGGCTTTCAAAGCAGAAAAAAGGCCGTTTAAACTTAGATAGTGGAGACTATCTGCTCCAATAAAACGTCTTATCTCTTCTTGATTGAAACGGGCTGCCACCAACTGATCGGGGGAGGCAATGTCTATGCCGTAATAACATGGACAGAGAATGGGGGGAGAAGCAACCAATAAATGTACTTCCATAACTCCAGCCTGCCGCAGCATTTTGACAATTTGACGGCATGTGGTACCACGTACTAGAGAATCATCCACCATTACTATTCCTTGACCCTTTAAAATATCCTTTATAGGGTTAAATTTAAGCTTTACCCCAAGTTCGCGCAGTTCTTGACCTGGTTGAATGAAGGTGCGTCCGGCATACCTGTTTTTTGTTAAACCTTCCTTGTAGGGAAGGCCTGACTCTTCTGTATATCCCAGGGCTGAAGTAATTCCTGAATCAGGTACAGGTATCACCATATCAGCATGGATAAAATATTCTTGAGCCAGGGCTTTACCCAGATTTCGACGCACCTGGTTTACAGATTCCCCATCTATAACACTGTCCACACGAGCCAGATAGATATACTCAAAAATACACAGGCTCCGTTGACTTGAAAGAGGAAATTGCGTGGACTTTATCCCAGCTTGATCTATGGTAATTATCTCTCCAGGTTTTACATCCCTGCTAAATTGTGCCCCAACAGCGTCTAATGCACAGGATTCAGAAGCCAGTACATAACCTTCTCCCAAGGTCCCAAAACATAAGGGCCGCATACCCTTAGGATCCCTTGCACCAATTAACTGGTTTTCTGTCATAATTACCAGGGAATAAGCACCCTTAATCTGGTGCATTGTCATCTTGACAGCTTCTGTTAGTGAAAGTGTACTGTTTTGGCTAATCAATTGCAGTATAATTTCACTATCACTAGTTGTTTGAAAGAAGACCTTATTCTTAGCCAAATGCTGACGCAGCTCATTAGTATTAGTTAGGTTTCCATTATGTGCAAGGCAAAGGGTGTTATCAGAAAACCTGGAAATAACAGGTTGAGCATTTTCAAGTGAGCTGGCACCGGTAGTCGAGTAACGAACATGACCAACGGCCATGCTTCCCTTTAGCTGCTTTAGATTATTTTCATTAAAAACTTGGGCAACCAGGCCCAGACCTTTATGGACATTAATGCTTTGACTATTGGACACGGCTATTCCGGCACTATCCTGTCCCCGGTGCTGTAGGGCATAGAGGCCATAATATGTTAGCTGAGCGGCATCTACATCTATACCGGGGGCATAGATGCCAAATACACCACATTCTTCTTTAGGCTTATCATGAAGAATTCTACTAAACATACAATCTCCTCCCCATTTGATTTGGCTGGAAAAGGGACAAACCTGCTTATTCCCCTGCTAGGCAATGCCAAAATATCTGGCAGCAGCGGCAGCTGCACAATCAGGACCACATACAGCGCAAACACAGGGAGCATTACCTTTGTTTTTGGCTCTTGCTTCTAGCAGGCTGCTGGAGTTTAGAGCAAGTTCAATTTGTTTATCCATATCAAGGGCAACCCTGGCTTTTGCCATTTGCAGATTTCTATCCCATGCACCTTTTCTTCCCCTTGCAATATCCGCTGCTTGAGCTGCTATCTTGATAGCTTTTACACCTGTTCTAACATCCTCCTCATTTGGCAGACCCAGATGTTCGGCAGGAGTCAAATAACACAAGAAATCAGCACCGCGCATTGCTGCATAAGCTCCTCCAATTGCACCGGTAATATGGTCATAACCAGGTGCTATGTCTGCAGCCAAAAATCCCAGAACATAATAGGGAACATTATAGCAGAGTCTTTTTTGAAGAAGAATGGTGGACTCAATATGGTTTAAGGGAACATGGCCTGGACCTTCCACCATAACTTGTACTCCAGCTTCCAATGCTCTTTTTACTAGATCGCCGGCCAGCATCAATCCCTTAAGCTGCACCTGGTCAAGAGAATCAGCAGTACAACCTGGTCGAACTGCGTCTCCAACACTAAAAACTACATCATACTCCTTCATAATTGCCAGCAGGCGGTCAAAATGTTCTAGTAGCGGATTTTCCTTTTGGTTGTGAAACATCCAACCTGTTAGGAAGGAACCTCCACGGCTGACCACTTCAGTAACCCTGCCGGTTTTTTGAAGGGTTTTCAGCACATCTAAGCTCAAGGCACTGTGAATAGCCATAAAATCAAGGCCGTCAGCTGCTTGTTTTTCAATTGTGTCAAGTATGTCATCAGGTCTCATTTCCACCACGCTTCCATATTTATGAATGGCTTCAACTCCAGCCTGATAGAGAGGTACACTTCCTACAGCCACCCTTGCCAGGGACAGGGTCTGTCTTCTCATGGCATCAATATCTCCGCCTGTACTCAAATCCATGAAGGAGTTGCATCCTGCTTCCTCGGCGGCTTTTAGCTTTCTAGCTTCCATTTCAGCCTGAGACCTATCACTTGAAGTGCCTATAAGAGCATTTACTTTAATATCTAATCCCTTGCCAATTCCACAAATCCTGGAACGGCTGCGGTTCTTGTTTTTAGGGATAACAATTGTTCCCTCGGCAACACCTTGACGAATGAATTTAACATCTACATTTTCCTGAATAGCTACTTTTTCCATTTCTTCAGTGATTTTTCCAGCTCGTGCTTTTAACATTTGAGTCATTATTAATCACCCCTTCTTTTAACTAACTATTTAAACATGCATTTCATATCTGAGAGTACAACGACCTCTTAGCCATTTATTTAAACCGTGGAATTTATCATAAATAATAATTTCTTCTAATATTAAGAGCTACATTTAGCATGCATGTTTAGTATCAGTATTTAAATACTTGGAGATTATCTCCATGGCACAGTATTGTCCGCACATGCTGCATTTGGAGGAGAAATCATCACTTCTTTCTTTCCAGATTAGTTTTGCGGTAGTAGGATCAATGGCCAGGGAAATCTGTTTATCCCAGTCAAGGGCTTTTCTGGCAATGGACATCTCAAGATCCCAGTTTACAGCAGCAGGCATTCCCTTGGCCAGGTCCCCACAGTGGGCAGCAATACGGGCAGCTACTACTCCTTCTCGAACCTGATTAGCATTGGGAATACCAAGATGCTCGGCAGGTGTTACATAACAGATGAAGTCTGCACCGGCCCATGAGCTTACTGCACCGCCAATGGCTGCACTTATGTGATCATGACCCACACCTGTATCCGTTACAAGGGGACCAAATACAAAATATGGAGCATTTTT
>JAGXSK010000141.1 GCA_018333845.1 Clostridia bacterium
ACCATGATAGGTGCCAGCGTTGCTTTAGGTTTTGCAGTACCAATGGTTCGTATTTTTATTAACTCTGGTGTAAACGCCTCAGGCTTTGATAGTATGCCAATAACGTTAGCTCAAGGTGTTGCTACTGTAGCAGGTTCTGCCTGGCCAGCCTTTGCAGCTGTAATTGGAGCTCTAGGAGCCTTTATTGCAGGCAGCAATACAGTTAGTAATATGATGTTTTCTCTATTCCAGCATGGTGTAGCTACTGAGATTGGTGTTAACGCTGCATTGGTGGTTGCCCTTCAGGCTGTTGGTGGTGCTGCAGGCAACATGATTTGTGTACACAACGTTGTTGCAGCATGTGCTGTTGTAGGTTTAGTTGGAGTGGAAGGTAAACTTATCAAGTGGGCTCTAATCCCCATGACCTATTATCTGGTGGCTGTTGGAATATTGGGTATGCTTGCAGTTGCCCTGGGATTGGGTTTTGGCTTTTAATTAAATAAGAATTATAATACGTCAAGTGACAAATGTGGGAATTATGCCCGCATTTGTCACAATTTTTGTCTCACCTTGATAATCTTGTGACAAGAAAATGTCTTTATGTGTGAAACCTGATTAAGTTTTGGAGCAAAGGGAATTGACATTTTTATTCCCTAACTAAATTTGTATAAAAATTGTTTTTGAAATTATCTTATTTATAAAACTATTCATAAGTCATATTTATTAAGATTTGGGTTGAAACATGCTATAATATGGTCAAAACATATAACATATAGGCAGTTGCCAATCTAGTTGGTCTGACCATTAGGCTGCTAGAATTGTTTAGCTTCTATTAAAAAAGGAGGTTTCCCCATGAATAAGGATTTTATTAATGACTTGATTAACCTTCTGGGAAAAGAAAATGTTATTAGCGACAAGGAATCTCTACATTGTTATTCTTATGATGCAACCGCTGATGTGCCATCAGAGATGCCCGATGTGGTAGTTACCCCAAAAATTAGGGATCATGTAATAAATATTGTAAAATATGCAGCAAAACACAAAATACCCATTTATACAAGGGGTGCTGGTACAAATCTAAGTGGCGGCACAATTCCAATTAGGAAGGGTATTGTAATGTCCATGCTTAAGATGAACAAAATTTTGGAAATAGATGCGGAAAACCTTACAGCTACAGTAGAGCCCGGAGTCATAATTCAGGATTTAAACAATGCCGTGGCAAAGCATGGTTTAATCTACCCTCCTGACCCGGGGACAGTTACAACTGCTACCATGGGTGGAAGTGTTGCTGAGAATTCCGGGGGGCTGAGGGGACTAAAATATGGTGTTACAAAACATTATGTTATGGGCCTTGAAGTAGTCCTGGCAAATGGTGAAGTAATGAAATGCGGCGGCAAAACTGTAAAGAATGTTACAGCTTATGACATGGTAAAGCTGTTTACAGGTTCAGAAGGCACATTAGGTATAATTACTGAGATAATTGTTAAGCTCATACCTGCACCTGAGGATCGAAAAAGTATGCTTGCAGCCTTTAATAATCTGGATGACGCTGCTAAAACAATCACAGGCATTATTGCTAATAAAGTAATTCCTGCTACTTTAGAAATTATGGACAATGTTACCATTAAAACTGTAGAAAACTACGCCAAGGTAGGACTGCCTGTAGAAGCTGAGGCTGTTCTGCTCATAGAAGTTGATGGTCTTCCAGAAGTAGTAGCTAAAGAAGCTGAGGCAGTTGCCAGGGTATGCAAGGAAAACAATGGTGAGCTTAGAATTGCTGAAACGGCAGAAGAAAGGGAAAAGCTGTGGACTGCTAGAAGAGCAGCCCTTCCTTCTCTGGCCCAGGTAAGTCCAACTACTGTTTTAGAAGATGCCACTGTTCCTAGAAGCAGGATACCAGATATGTTAAAAGCCTTAAAAGAAATTGCTAAAAAGTATGATTTGACAATTGGCACCTTTGGCCATGCGGGTGACGGCAATTTACACCCAACTATTTTAACTGACGAAAGAAATAAGGAAGAAATGGAGCGGGTTCATAAAGCTGTAGATGAAATCTTTGCAGTAGCACTGGATTTGGGTGGTACCCTATCAGGAGAGCATGGTATTGGCATTGCTAAAATGAAGTATTTAGAGCAAGAATTTGGACCTGCAGGAGTTGAGGCCATGAAAGCCATAAAAAGAGCCCTGGATCCTGACAACATATTTAACCCTGGCAAAGTTGTAAATATCTAAAGGGGGAATTAAAGCATGGCAATTTATGACGATCTAAAAAATATTGAAAATGAGATTATTAAATGTATGAACTGTGGGAACTGCCAGGCTGTGTGCCCTATTTATAAAGAAACACTTGAGGAAACAGGTGTAGCCAGGGGTAAAATTCAACTAGCCAGGGCTCTTCTTGAGGGCAAATTAGAATATACAGATAAGATGGCTGAACTATTAAGTCTCTGTTTAACTTGTCGGGCTTGTGGGGCTAATTGCCCTTGCGGCGTTCAGCCTGAAAAGATTATTCTTGCCACCAGAGCAGCCATGGCCAGGAAAAAGGGCCTTCCTACACTAAAAAGAAGAATTTTTGATGTTCTTAAAAGACCAAAGCTATTTAAATTTGGTATGGCTGCAGGCAGCAAATTCCAGGGACTTGGGATGAAAAAGGTAAGGGGTAAAAACCTTGCTTCACCTAGATTTCCAATTGGCCTGGATATGAGAAGAGTAATACCAAGGCTGGCAGACACCCCTTTAATTAAAGAACTGCCAAGGGTTAACAAGGTTGACAATCCCAGGTGCAGAGTTGCTTTTTTTACAGGGTGTGTCAACAACTACATCTATACAGATGTGGGTAAATCAGTTGTAAATGTACTGCTGGCTAATGACATTGAGGTGGTTATTCCCGAGCATCAGCACTGCTGTGGAATTCCAACTTTAATGCATGGTGACCTGGATACAGCCAAGGAGATTGCCAAGTACAACCTTAATCAATTAAGTAAAGAAAATGTTGATTATATAGTTACTGCTTGTGGTACCTGTGGAAGTGCCTTGTCACACCACTATCTAGATATACTGGGTAATGTAAGCGGCTATATTAATGTAGCAAAGAAGATAGGACCCAAGGTTTATGATATTTCAGAGTTCCTGGTGGATGTAATTGACTACAAAAAACCCCAGGGAGAAGTTAAGGAAAGGGTCACTTATCATGATCCGTGTCACCTTGTAAGGGGGGATAGGGTTGTGGCAAAGCAGCCAAGAAAGATCCTCAAGTCCATTCCTGGGTTAGAATTTATAGAAATGTCTAAACCAGATCGCTGCTGTGGAAGTGCTGGCTCCTTTAGTTTAACCCATTATGAAATGTCCAGCTCAATTAGAAACAAAAAAACTGATGA
>JAGXSK010000142.1 GCA_018333845.1 Clostridia bacterium
TAACGGCAGCTATTATCTTGGTGTACATATTGCAGATGTTGGGTTTTATGTTAAGGAAGGAAGTGCCTTGGATAAGGAGGCTTTAGAAAGGGGCACCAGTGTATATCTGGTGGACAGGGTAATTCCCATGCTGCCCCCTGAGCTGAGCAATAATATTTGCTCCCTGAACCCAAGGGTGGACAGGCTTTCCATGACAGTTTTCATGGAAATAAATAAAAATGGCCATGTAAAAAGCTATGACATCAAACCGTCAATAATCAATATTAATCATAGAATGACTTATGATAAGGTTAATGAAATCCTGGATGGAGACAGGGAAGCAGCAGCACAGTATCAGGAATTTGTGGATACCTTTTTGGCAATGAAGAAGCTGTCTGAGATACTAAAAGAAAAAAGGACAAAAAGGGGAAGTATTGATTTTGACTTTCCTGAGAGCAAGGTTATCCTGGACAAGTACGGAAAGGCTGACAAGATAGTCAAGCTGGAGAGGGGAGTCTCTGAAAGAATAATTGAAGAGTTCATGATTGTGGCCAATGAAACTGTTGCCCAGCATATGTACTGGCTGGAGGTGCCCTTTCTGTATAGAGTACATGAAGAGCCTGCTGAGGAGAAAATTTTGACACTAAACGAGTTCCTTCATGCCTTTGGTTATCACATCAGTACCGGGCTGGATAAAATGTCCCCCAAGAGCTTTCAGGAAATTGTAGAAAAAGTAAAGGGCAGACCAGAGGAAAAGGCTGTAAACACTGTTATACTGCGTTCAATGAAGCATGCCTCTTATTCTGATGAACCCCTTGGACACTTTGGGCTGGCTTCAGAGTTTTACTCCCACTTTACATCTCCAATACGCAGGTATCCTGACCTTGTTATCCATAGGATAATCAGGGAAACCCTGTTAAAAGGCCCGCCTGGTGAAAAGCGCAGTAAAAAGCTGGCCAAATTTGTTCACAAGGCAGCTATCCAGTCATCCATGAGGGAAAGGGTGGCAGAGGAGGCAGAAAGGGAGTCAGTAGATCTTAAAAAGGTTGAGTTCATGTTAAGGCATCTTGGTGAAGAATTTACAGGCATTATTAGCAGTATCACCAACTTTGGCTTTTTTGTGGAGCTGGACAATTCAGTTGAGGGTCTGGTTCATGTATCTACCCTTACAGATGATTACTATTACTTTGATGATAAGCATCTGGTTCTAACTGGCAAGCATACAGGGGAAACCTTCAGGATAGGCGATTCAGTAAAAGTTTTGGTGGCCAAGGTCAATGTTGAAGAAAGAAATATCGACTTTGAGCTAATCAAATAAAAGTGTCAAATCATTTAGCCATTCGTTTAGGTGGTCAGAGTAATATATTTTTATTATTTACATCCTGAACTCTTTCATGGGCTATGATACCAGCGGCTTGGGAAAGCGAAGAGAGTTACAACGCATTAGATGGTAAATGCGACATAAAAGTATTATAGATAACGGTGTAAACCATTTGTTTATTAGTGTATAATAATAAAGAGGTGGTTCAAATGATTAACAAAGAAACTTTAGTCAAAAAAATTGAAAACTTACCTTCCAATCTTTTAAAGGAAGTAGCAGACTTTATAGATTTTATAGAATATAAAGGAAAGAAAAGTAAAGTAAATAACATAACATTAGCAAGTGAAAAAAGTTTGGCGAAAGATTGGCTTAAACCAGAGGAGGAAGAGGCATGGAAAGATTTATAAAGGGAGATGTTTTGGTTGTACCTTTTCCCTTTTCGGATTTATCTCAATCTAAAAAAAGACCTGCATTGGTCGTAGCCAATATAGAAGAAGGTAATGACTTAATCTTATCTCAAATAACAAGTCAAAAAAATTACGATTCGTATGCAATTAAAATTGTCGATAATGATTTCACTGAGGGGTCGCTGAGACAGACTAGCAATATAAGACCTAACAAAATATTTACTGCTGATGAAGATATTGTATTATATAAAATTGGACATTTAAATAATGAAAAAATTAAAGAAGTTACTAATAAGGTTATTGAAATTTTTAAAAGATAAAAAAAGCAACCGATGTGGTTGCTAATGAGCCAGGAATTTAGCAGCCTAATAGTAGTGGATGTTATTAGTAATTAAGCCAAAAACTTCATAGCAATTGTCAAAAGGTGCCCGTTAGTTCGTTTGTGTTATTAAAAAAATATATAAAGGAAGCAATTTCGATATAAAAATATTTTTCAATACTACTTGACTGGGACAAGTATATAGACTACAATTTTAGAAAATACCTTTAAGTTAGTCCTGTGAGGCTGGCAAGGTAAGTCATGGTGTAAGTAGAGCCGCTTGCTGTGTGTCACAGTAAGGGGCTTTTTTGCTGCAATTACTGTTACAATTAAATATGCTTTGCCTTTAATTTAGTCCGGTGAGGCTAAAAAGGAATCTAACAGTGATCAAACCAGAGGGTTTTAAAAAGCAAGCTCCTTACCGCTAAAGTAAGGAGTTTTTTTCATGAGCAAAGTGAATAATAAGTAACAAAACAAGAAGGGGGTAAAATTGTGGGTATTAAATCAAAGGATTTACTGGGTTTACAAGGTGTTTCAAGGGAAGAAATAGAGCTAGTCATAAATACAGCAGACTCACTAAAAGAAATCATGACCAGAGACATAAAAAAGGTGCCTACCTTGAGGGGAAGAGTTGTAATTAATCTTTTTTATGAACCAAGTACCCGGACAAGAACATCCTTCGAATTAGCAGGCAAGTATATGAGTGCCGACATGTCTAACTTAAATGTGTCTACCAGCAGTGTTGTAAAGGGAGAGACGCTTATTGATACAGGTAAAACCCTTGATGCCATGGCAACAGATATAGTAATAATCCGCCATAGTGCTGCAGGTGCCCCTGCCCTCCTTGGCAGGAGCATGAAGGCAAGAATTATCAATGCAGGAGATGGTTACCATGAGCATCCAACCCAGGCCCTCCTGGATATGCTGACCATTAAACAATACAAGGGTAAGATTGAGGGGTTAAAGGTTGCAATTATAGGAGACCTGGCACACAGCAGGGTTGCCCGCTCTAACTTCTGGGGCCTGACTACCATGGGAGCAGATGTGGTCCTTTGCGGACCCACCACCCTTATCCCCAGGGACCTGCAAAAGGCAGGAGCAAAGATAGTTACAAATATGGATGAGGCTGTTAAAGATGCAGATGTGGTGATGATGCTAAGGCTGCAGCTGGAAAGACAGCAAAAGGGCTTGTTCCCCTCTATTAGAGAATATGCCCAGTATTATGGATTAAACACAAAGAGATTAAGCCTTGCAAAGCCAGATGCCCTTGTAATGCACCCTGGTCCAATGAACAGGGGAGTGGAAATTTCCTCAGATGTGGCTGATGGCGTACAGTCAGTTATAGAAGAGCAGGTTACAAATGGTGTTGCAGTGAGAATGGCCCTATTATATCTAATGGGAGGAGGAGCTAGTGATGCAGTTACTGCTTAAAAATGGTCGGATAATGGATCCCGTAACAAAGACCGAACATGAAGGAGACATACTAATCATCAATGATAAAATTCGTGCTGTAAACCATGGTTTAAA
>JAGXSK010000143.1 GCA_018333845.1 Clostridia bacterium
TGAGATGCTTTTGCAGGCCTTAAGAGCACAAAGGGCTTCCCTTAAATCACTTTGAGTTTCAATGATAAAACCGTCAACCCCATTCTCAGCAAGTATCTCAGCCTGTTCCTTAAAAGCATTGTAAAACTGTTCCTCCCTATAAGCTCCATAAGGTTCCAATAGTTGACCAGTTAGCCCTATATTTCCTAAAACATAGCCGCCTTCTTTAGAAATACTTTTAGCAATCCTTACACCTGCCCTGTTAGCTTCAGCACTGTCAATATTTATGTTATGGGTCTCTAAATAAATTCTATTTAGTATAAAAGTGTTTGTGGTTACAATATCACTTCCTGCCAGGATATACTCCCTATGAATATCTCTAATGGCTTCAGGACAGATGATATTAGGAGCTCCTCCAGGCTGTATCCCCTTACTAATCAACTGGGTACCCATGGCACCATCTAAAAGGACCGTTTCTTTTTTTTCTAAAAAACTTTTTAATTCCACATTACTTCCCCCCAAGAACTGAAATGTTTTCTTAAGCCTTATGCATTAAAACCATATTTAGCTGACAAGAAACCCATTATCTCCTTAACAGCAGCATTGAGATTGTTGCAATTGATCGAGATATTATAGGTATTTGCTTGTCCCCGTGGATATCCGTATAAGGGATCATAATAATCCCTTAAGAGAATTATCACAACCTCCTCAAGGCTTTTCTTTTTAACCAGATCAATAAGACTATTGGTTTTTTCCTGACCAAGGGCCTTTTTTAAATGCAGTATTGCATCAATAAGCTTGTCCTCAGGAAAGCCTGCATAATCCTCTAATAGTCTTTCTACCCGCTTATCAAAGTCTGCATAAAGGTGAATTTTTAGACCTGTCTTCATCTTATGATAAATCATATCTGGAAGATAGATTTTTCCTATTCTTTTACTTTCACACTCTATAATTGAGAAGCCCCAGTCATTGCTCCTAAGATTTTCATAGAGCATGGCCTCAAAGTTTTTTTGAGTCGGCTGACTTCCCCCATGAATCTGACCAAAAACCGAACCACGATTATTTGCAGCTTTTTCAATGTCTATTACCGGCAAACCATTTTGGGCCAATAAAGACAAGAGTTTTGTTTTTCCAACACCTGTTAAGCCCATTAAAACGACCATGTCAGGAATTTTTTCTAGATCACTGAGAAATGAATAAACAAGCCTCCTGTAGGCTCTGTAGCCACCAGCAAGGTATGAAACCTCCAGTCCATGTTCACAGCAGTAGTCAACCAGACTCTGGCTTCTCATGCCTCCGCGCCAGCAGAATAAAACAACGTTTTTGTTATTTTCTGAGAGGCTCTGGATGTGACTAAAGATGCCCGGCAGCTTGGGCTTAACAATTTCATACCCCATGCTTCTTGCTTTTTCTGTACAGATTTGCTTGTAAACCGTTCCAACTTGTGCCCTCTCGGCATCATCTAATAAGGGAATATTAAATGCTCCAGGAATTGTTCCATCAACAAACTCACCTGGTGAACGGACATCAATTTTCACAAGTTCTTTAAACTGTTGTAATTGGTCTATAGTAATTTCTTTGGACTTCAAAAATTACTCCTTCTTTCATTAAGTCATTAAATATTGTAATAGTATCACTTAATATTATACAGAATACATGGGCTATCAGGAGCCTATCTGATGTTCTATCTGTTCCTTGCTAAACATTTAAAACAAGACACCTATTAGCTTAAATAGGTGTGCTTGAAATAGCATTACATTTTCTGTGGTTCCTCAAATCCTACCCCAAAGGTATCTACAGTAACTTTTGCAATTCGCTGGTCTTCTTCAGGCTTATCTCTATAATCCCGTTTAACATTTACTATCCTGTCAACCTCTTCCATTCCTTCAATAACCTTTCCAAAGGCAGCATAATCTCCATCCAGATGTGGGGATTTCTGTACCATAATGAAAAACTGAGAGCCGGCAGAGTTGGGGGCCATGGTTCTTGCCATTGAAATAACTCCCCTGTCATGAACCAGGTCATTGGGAAAGTTGTTCTTGTTAAACTCTCCCTTTATAGAATAGCCAGGTCCGCCCATACCTGAGCCTTCTGGGCAGCCTCCCTGCACCATAAAGCCAGGTATTACCCTATGGAAAGTAACTCCATCATAAAAGCCCTTATTTATCAAAGACACAAAGTTTCTTACAGTGTTGGGAGCCTCATCAGGATAAAGCTCAATCTTAACAACATTACCATTTTCCATCTCTATTGTAACTATTGGATTTTTTGACATCTTGTCACCCTTTCACTATTAATTACTTCGAATGGAATTATTGTACTCTTTTTTTCTGCTTTTTGCAAAATTTAATAAAAAATATACAACGCTTTCATAAACTATTAATACAAAAAATTATCAAAAACACATAAACTTTTTAAAAAACAACCAAACTACTAATAATACTATTTCAAATAATATCCTATCAAAGGAGTGTTTAAATTTGCTGCATAAAAAAGTAAAACCAGTAATATTAAGTCTAATTCTATTTCTGTTTTCCCTGCTCACAGTTGGATGCCCTCCAGCACAAGAGCCTGCACCCCAGGAACCAGCTCCCCAACCTCAGGAAGCTCAGGAAATAGACATTACCGAGCTGGTTACACAGTGGGTTGAATCCGGCCACTCCAGTATAACCCTTTACGCCGCTGAAAGGGATGGTTGTGTGGCATGTCATGACGGTGGGGCATTTGCCCAGCAGTTAACAGAGGTTGCCCAGCTGGAAAGAGATTTTCATGTTGCCACTGATTGTAGAGCCTGTCATACAGGTCGTGGCAATGAGCTTCTTCAGGCTGGAACTGTAAGTATTCCTACCCAGGAAAATGTTGAGGCAGGTACGGGAGCACAGTGTCTAGCATGTCACAATGAAAGACGTGCACCAGACATTAATGATGAACGCAGAGCAGCCCCCCACCCAAGCAGTCAAGCAGGTGTATTTACTGGAACAGGTGGTATACGTGCTGCAAATTTTGACTACCAGGAGGAATCACCCCATAACCAGATTGATAATTCTTGTGTTTCCTGTCACATGACGCCTGTTGATGCTGGCTGGGCCTCTCACACCTTTGCAGTTGATAATACTGAAGCAGCCTGTGGTGATTGCCATAGAGGTATAACTGATGTTAATCTAGCAGCTGGTGCTGATTACGATGGTGATGGAGATGCTAAGGGCTTTCAGGATGAGGTTGCAGGATTACTGTCTTTACTTGAAGAAGCCATTTCTAAAGAAATTAATGGAGGATCCTTTGAGGCGGGTGGCGGTGTGATAAAATTTACTAATGGAGCAGGTAATGAAATTCAGGTTCCTAATGAAGTGTATCAAGCTGCTTACAATCATACTCTAGTTGCCCAGGATGGCAGCCTTGGCCTGCACAATCCGATTTTCGTAGTTCAGCTGCTGCAGCAATCCTATCGCGAGCTTACTGGAAAAGATGTACCAGATGCAGACATTCAATAATTAAAATTCACCAGCTAAAACCGCAACAGGAGAGACATCAAGGCCTCTCCTGTTTTTTCTGGTTTTAAAAAAACTCCTTTAATCCTAAAACGCTTTTATGTCTTCATTAACACCTAATACGCCTTATATAGAGACTGCGAATCATTACTTTTCCTGAATATACTAGTAACAAACTCTTATAGACCCCTTTTATTAAAAATCTCCTAATACAGATTAAACTATATCTATATTATTTCTCAGTCTTGTTCCTTATTTAATAACTGTTCCATTTTCTTTTCTAATTCATCGATTCTAGACCTGGTTGTATTAAAGTGACTAACTAGACGTATAAACACATATATTATTCCAATTATTAAAAGTACATTCGTAATCGTGATAAAAAAGCTCCAATATGAAAAATGCATTCTTCTTTCAATCCTTTCTAATAAAATGCTATAAGAATTATGGTATGTTTCTTTAAATGAAAGCTATAGTTTTGTAAGTATATACCAAATCCCTGTTGCAGATTAACAAGGATTTGGTTATTATGGAGTTGTTTTTAGTAACCATCAATCTTTTTGGTCTAATTGGCACTATAATACCATCCCGTAACAGAATAACCTTCACTAGTCTTAAATATATCCATCTCCATTTGTTCAGTATAAGAGTATACAGGCACCCCATGTATAGTATCAGTAAAGTTATAATTACCCATAGATATCGCAGGCGTAGTATTGTTACTGACTATTTCGGCACTTGCTCCGTTAAATATACATGGATACCAAGCTCTAGTTCCATGAGTAGAAACACTATTAATAGTTATATTATACGAGCCTACAAAAAAATCTGTTTTTAATACTAATTCCCGTACTTTCCACAGCCCCCATATCTCATATTTGATTGTTTGGCTTCTATTTCCTACCCCAGTAAAAAATTGGCGAAATATCCTTTTTCCGCTAGAGAAAAGAACGTAGTCTGGAGCATCTTCTTCAATGCTTGTTATTGGTTCTGTAAGTATTTTTGTGCCATCACATTCTACGATATAATTTTGTGCAGTTATTATAATAAAACTTCCATCAGGGTATAAATGTATATCTGCAGGAATACCATCTATCGCAACCTGTTTATATATTTTGTGGGGAGTTTTACCCCCTCTTGCTGCATCAAGGTTTAGGTAATAATTTCTAAATTCATTTTTATCCGAAGACAGTATATCAATGATTTTCTTAACATCCTCTAATGCATCTAAATCCACATCACTGGTATTGTGTTCCAAAATGAAATCCAAAACCTTCATATTTGCTTCTTTCATTTGATCTTGGGATATTCCCTGATCATGAGCCAAAACTGGCATAACCATCATTAGACATAAAGTCAACAGCAGGCAACAAAAAACTGAAATTCTAAATCTCATATTTCTACCTCCTAAGATTTAAATTGATAAAACAACTTAATATTTTGCTTCAGATAAATCACACAGTTACAGCACTTTTTTGCAATATAATCATACAACGCTCATTGTTATGTTAATAACCTATACTACTCCCCCTTTCTGCTAGAAGTTCTCTGGCACCTACGGCTTCACCTGAGTAATAAATGTATAGATAAACCCTTGGACAGGCCTGCAACTAGAACCTGTCCATTGCTGCAAAACTAACCTAACCTCGATGCTATCGCATATCATATATGTTCTGTACCTCCATAAATACTAACTGTCCCTGTACTTGGTACTTGAATTATTCCGTAGTAAACATCAATTAGATCCTTGCTTAGTGGATCATAAACATTAATATCAATATTGCTAACTTCATTGTAGGTTTTAGCTATTGTCTCTTTTCCAGCAGGAGGTTCATCTGCTGCCACAGGCATTGCCACAAAGATCATTACAAGTAAAAGCAAAAACAGTTTTAAATTCCTTTGCATAAAAAACCACCTTTCTTAAAATTGTCTTCACCCCTTAGTGTGTTTTTAATCCAAAAAAGTTCCCTAAAAATTAGAAAAAAGTTAAAAAATTTTTAAAATAGGACCTAGGTCCTTGACTCCCTTATTCATATAAAGCTCGAGAGAGCTTCTGACCATACTGTTAGCGCTAAGGTTTGTTTTTAGATAATAAGAAAAAGTGCTTGCTTAAGAGTAGAACCTGGGATATAATTCAACTAACTAATGTTAGTTAGGAAGGTGGAATAATGACTAGGCAAAAAATAAAGGATGCTGCATTAGCCCTGTTTGTTAAAGATGGATATGAAGGTGCTTCAATAAGTGAGATAACGAAGACCGTAAAAATAAAGCCTGCCTCTTTGTATTCACACTTTGAAAGTAAGGAAAAGCTTTTTTTAGAGATATTCAATGATTTGCTGCGTGCAAAGCTAAACAACATTGATAGGTTAAAAGAACAGATTGCTGGAAAGGAGGCAAAAGAACAATTATTAATACTATTTAATGATTACTATGAATGGATACATAAAGATAAATCCGAGATGATTTTTTGGAAAAGAACAGCGTTGTTTCCTCCTAGTTTTTTAAGGGAGATAACACATGAAGAATTAATAAATTATGAAACAAAGTATGTCAACACCCTGTTAAAGCCTATTTTTATTAAGGGTATTAAACTAGGTTTTCTAAGAAATCAGGATATAGATAACTTTATCGTGGCTTTCCTAAATCTAATGAACTCTGTTTTTAGCGAGATGTATTATTCTACTCCAGAAGTTTATCAAAAAAAAGTGAAAATCTTATGGGAGAACTTTTGGTACTTCGTTAAAAAGTAATGATGAGTCATAAGACAAGACTGAAAGTAGGTGTTTAAATGCTAAAAGCTGTTGGTATTGATACTGGTGGAACTTATACTGATGGAGTATTAATAAATATAGAGACTCAAGAAGTATTAAAGAAAGCTAAGGCTAGAACGACGAAAGAAAACTTAACCATAGGAATACAAGAATGTTTAGACAAGTTGAATTTACAAGCCTCAGATAATATTGCAATGGTGGCTTTGTCAACAACCTTAGCTACCAATGCAATCGTTGAAGAAAAGGGCGGCGACGTAGGAGCTGTATTAATTGGGCATGAGCCTATAAAAAGGCTGCCAACCACTAATTATTGTGTTGTTGCAGGTGGTCATGACCTAAATGGGATTTCTCAACAGGAATTGGATGAAGAAGAAGTTATTAAAGGACTTCAGAATTTTAAGAATAAGGTAGATTCAATAGCTATATCAGGATATTTCAGTATACGTAATCCTATTCATGAAATAAGAGTAAAGGAAATGGTTAAGGAACTATTAGGAATTCCAGTAGTATGTGCCCATGAACTAACAACAGCTCTAGGGTTTCAAGAAAGAACTACAACAGCTATACTTAATGCCAGATTGCTGCCTATCATTGAAGAACTAATAAAATCCGTTAAGGGTGTTCTTAAAAAAAATAAAATAGGGGCACCCCTTATGATAGTTAAAAGTGATGGGAGTTTAGCAGTTGAAAAAATAGCCATGGAAAGACCCATTGAAACTATTTTATCGGGACCAGCAGCAAGTATAATAGGCTCCTCCCAACTTGCAAAAAGGAAAAATGCAATAATACTAGATATGGGTGGAACTACTACTGATATTGCTGTAATTAAAAATGGTGAGCCTAAACTAAACATGGAAGGAGCAAGTGTTGGTGGTTGGTTGACAAGGGTGAAGGCGGCTGAAATATATACTTATGGAATAGGCGGAGATAGCCTTATCCAGGTAATGCCAAAACAAAAGGAGGTACTAATTGGCCCTAAAAGAGTATATCCCATATGTTATATTGCTCAAAAACATCCCCACTTAATTAAAGAACTGAAACAATGTAAAGCCATGTATCATAATTTTTTCCCAAATCAAGCTACAGATTGTTTCTTATTCCTTAAAGATTTAAATTCAAATAAAAACAATATAACAGACATAGAACAACAGCTTTTGACCCTAGTTAAAAAAGAACCCCATTCAATATATTATTTGGCAAGAGAGTTAGCCATGGAACCTAGTAATTTGCCTTATCGAAGACTAGCTGACCTAGGTGTTATTGGACATATATCTGTCACCCCAACAGATATACTGCATGCAGCGGGTGAGTTAGATGTTTGGAATAAAGAGGCAGCATCAGCTGCAGTCAATCTTCTAGCTAAACAAATTAATGTAAATGAAGAACGATTTATTGAAATAGCCACAGAGGGAATTGTGAACAAATTAATCATAAGTTTATTACAAGCTTTAATTTATAGTGAGGGTAAGGATAATAGAATTATTGATATTGCTAATAGCGATATTTTTGTCAATAAGATACTTAAAAAGGATAAGACCAATATTTTTAAATGCTGTTTAGAGATACCTGATTCTCTTGTAGCAATAGGTGCTCCAGTAAACTCTTGGCTGCCAAAGGTCAGTGGTAAGATTAAGGCAAACCTGGTTATACCATCTCATTTTGAAGTAGCAAATGCAGTTGGTGCTGCGGTTGGTAAGATTATAGAGAAGGTTGAAGTATTGATTAGGCCAAATAGAAATGAAAGAGGGTTTAGCCTGCACTTCCCATGGGAATATCTAAGCTTTATTGACTATGAAGAGGCAGTTGAACACGGTATTAAATATGCTACCAAATATATAAATGAAAAATCAAATAGAATTGGATGTGAACTACATATCAGTGTTGATAGGTACGATAGTTATACTAAAGTTATAAAGGAAGATGATTTGTTTTTGGAAACAAGAATAACCATTACTGGGGTGGGAAGTCCTATCTGGAGAAATAGTTAAAAAATTGCTTTATATACTTTTAATTACATAAAGGATGGTGACTTATGAGTAAAAGCAAGATTATAGCATGCAGAACACTCGAAGATGAGATAACTTCTATTCTACCTAAAAGTATCCATTGTGAATTTTTAGAATACGCCCTTCATAATACACCCGATGTTCTAAAAAAGGAGTTGGCTGGCAAAGTAAAAGAAGCAACTAATTATGATATTGTGCTTATGGGATATGGTCTATGTTCAAATGGTACAGCAGGCTTGGGTTCGGTTAATCAGACACTTGTTATTCCAAAGGTACATGATTGTATAAGTCTGTTGTTAGGGTCACGCGAAAAATATAAAGTGGAGTTCGATAAACATCCTGCCACTTATTATCTAAGTGTAGGTTGGATCAAGCAAAAGGGGGACCCTTTATCAAGCTTTCTTAGGTACTGCGAAAGATATGGGGAAGAGAATGCTAAATGGGTAATATCTCAGCAGTATGCTAATTACCAAAGGGTAGCTTATATTCATACAGTAGAACAATAGAACAATCTGATGATTATGTGCAATATAGTAAAGAGGTTGCAGATTTCCTTAACGTACAATTTATGGAGATTGAAGGTTCTTTAGATATTTTCAAAAAGCTTTTTAATGGTGAGTGGGATAGTGACTTTGTCGTTATCCCCCCTGGACAAATTATATCTCAAAGATTATTTTTGTAATTCCATAGGTAGAATTGTGCTGATTATGGTGATGGAGATGCTAAGGGCTTTCAGGATGAGGTTGCAGGATTACTGTCTTTACTTGAAGAAGCCATTTCTAAAGAAATTAATGGAGGATCCTTTGAGGCGGGTGGCGGTGTGATAAAATTCACCAGCTAAAAACCGCAACAGGAGAGACATCAAGGCCTCTCCTGTTTTTTCTGGTTTTAAATATTTTCTAATTCTTACTTGAAGTTAATTAAAAAAATTTTTTGTCAGCAGGATGATAAATTCCCCGGCTAAAAAGGGATCAAACTGGGTTCCCTTTCCCTTTTCCAACTCAGTTAATATTTGTTCCTGTGACAGCCTGCTCCGGTATGCCCGGTCACTATTCATGGCATCCCAGGCATCCACAATACTAACTATTCTGGCGGCAAAAGGAATTTTCTCACCTTTCAGCCCATTTGGATAGCCACGGCCATCAAATCGTTCATGATGATATTTAATAATATCCAGAACAATATTATCCAGCTCCATTGGCGCTAATATTCTTACTCCTTTTACCGGATGTTCTTTCACAACGTCAAATTCCCCATTATTTAATGAGGTCGGTTTATTAAGAATGCTGTCCGGTACTCCTATTTTCCCTATATCGTGTAAGAGAGCTCCATAGTGAAGCTTTTCAACAATATCGCCTGGCAAACCCATGGCTTTAGAAAACTCTACTGTAATTTTGGCTACTCGCTGGGAATGATTTTGGGTATAGATATCTTTTGCATCAATAGCAGAAATCAAACTGGCAATTGTTTTAATATATATCTCTTTTTTACCCTGCTCTATTTTCAGTCTAGTATTATCTAATAACAAGGCTGCCTGGTGAGCAAATAAGGTTAAATGCTTTAAATCTTTTGAAGAATAAATACTAGGATGGTTATGTCCTGCTTCATGACGATGCATTACCACTGCATAACCAATAACATTATTATCAGCGGTTAATAAGGGAACATTGATCAGTGAAATCAACTTATTATCCAATTTGGCAAAATATTCAAAGAGGGAGTTGTTTTGTGTTATTTCTACAATTTTATGTAATTCCTCATTTGTTAGCAATTGACTTAGCCTGCTAAGAGCTTCTACTAAAGCATCGGAAATTTCGCCATTTACCTCGACTATCTTTAATTGACTTATGTTCTGATCTGCTATATACAGGCAGCCGGCTTCACTGCCGGTGATATCCATTGCCAGCTGCAAAATGCTTTTAATCGTAGTCTCCAGGTCATGTCCTTTAATTAAGATATTGGTCATTTTAACCAAAAAAGACTGTTCCTGCAATTTATTGTTTAATAGCGTAATTTGCCTGTGCAGATGCTCTATCTCTTGTTGCTCAAATGCAGCCTGTAAAATGGTAACCATCCCCTGTTACTTTTTTTCTTTACATTGACAATCCCCGGCACCAGTGCATGAGTGATTACTATTTCCATGACGCAAATTGCTGCTGCAACTACAACCGCATCCACTGCCGGAAACACTTTTTTTAACGTGCCTCATTATTATAAAAACACTATAAATGAATAACCCTGCTATTATTATCCCGCTAATGAAATTCATCCAGTTACCTCCATGAAATATAAAATTAGCTAAAGCCAAGGGCATACTCTGTTGACAAAACCATTTTTTAAAACTACCTGGCTTTTATCACAGTTTAAAAATTTACCAGCAGTCCAGCCTGATATATTAAAAAGGCAACAACCCAGGCCAGCACGAACTGGACGGCCATGGCAAAAATTGTCCACTTATAAGAACCCGTTTCCCTTTTGATAGTAGCTAATGTAGCAATGCATGGAGTATACAAGAGCACAAATACCATAAAACTGTAAGCAGACAGAGGTGTAAAGAAAGAACTTATTACGCTATGAAAATAAACTTCTTGACTGGAAGCAGCTAGATCGCCTATCCCATAAATGACAGCCATAGTAGTGATTACAACTTCTTTAGCTAAAAATCCGCTTAAAATTGCCACAGCAGCCTGCCAGCTATCAAATCCTAAAGGAGCGAAAACCGGAGCCACTATTTTACCGATACTTGCCAGAAAGCTGTCCTCCAACTGGCTGCTTCCTGCCAAGGAAAAGTTGGATAACCACCAAATTATTACTGACATGCCGAAAATAATTGTTCCTGCTTTTATTAAAAATATTTTTCCTCTATCCCACATGCGCAATAGTATTGTTGTCAACGTTGGGATCCGATAGGGGGGGAGTTCCAGAATAAATGGCACATAATCACTTTTAAAAGTCGTTAGCTTTAAGATTAATCCCAATCCAACAGCCACAGCAATCCCAAGTAAGTACAAGGAAAAGATTATACCACTTTCCCGCGTGGGGAAAAATACCGTCACAAAAACCAGATAAACCGGCAGCCTGGCGCTGCAGGACATGAATGGGGTTAAAAGAATTGTCACTTTCCGGTCATTTTCATTTTCTAATGTTCTGGCAGTCATTATTGCCGGAACAGAGCAGCCAAATCCTAATAGCATTGGAATAAATGCTTTACCATTTAGGCCAATCCGCCGCATCACTCGATCCATGATAAACGCAGCCCTGGCCATATAACCACTGTCTTCCAAAAAAGCAATAAAAAAGAATAAAATAAATATTTGGGGCACAAATATTAAGACACTGCCTACACCCCCAATAATTCCTTCCGAAACTATCGAAATCAACATGGGGGATAACTGCCATTTATTTAATAACTGGGTAACACTAGGAATAAAGCTGGTAACAAATAAATCATCAATTAGACCTACCAGTGGATTTCCAGCCAAGTCAAAGGTCAGCAAAAAAACTATCCACATTAACAAAAGAAATATGGGAATACCTAAAACCCGATTGAGTACTACTCTATCAATTTTATCCGTTAAAGTAAGATGCTCCTCTGTTGTTTTGACTACTGCTTCCTCTATTAAGTTAGCTATAAGTTTGTACCTGTTTTCTACTATTTCAGACAGCAGGCTGCCTTCCAGGTTAATATCATTTAATTTTTGTAAAACAGAACTATAATTTATTTCTTTCAGCTTATCCAGAATAATATTGTCACCTTCAAGAAGCCTTATCGCCAGCCAACGCTTTTGACAATCCTTGACTAAATCAGGATAACTATCTAATTCATGGATAATAGTTTCAATTTTTTCTTCAATGTGCTGGTCATAATTCAGCTGTAGTTTTTCTTTGTTTTCATTCCTTTTTGCTGTTGGGACAACAGCCTTGCTCATCAAGTCTTCAATTCCTATTCCTTTGATAGCTACGATAGGTATAACCGGTACGCCTAATTTTTTTTCCAGTTCAGCTATATCTATTACTATACCCTGTTTTTGAGCAACGTCAATCATATTGAGTGCTATTATCATTGGTTTGTTGAGTTCTAACAACTGCATCGTCAAATAGAGATTACGCTCAATATTTGACGCATCTACCACATTGATCAAAATATCCGGGCTCTCTTTAGTAATAAAATCTCTAGTTACAACTTCTTCCATGGAGTAGGATGACAAACTGTATATTCCTGGCAAATCCACTACCTTTACTGTTATATTTTTATCCTTCAAACTATGTAAACCATACTTTTTTTCTATGGTAACCCCAGGCCAATTAGCCACATGTTGTCTGGCCCCCGTCAAGCTATTAAAAAGAACAGATTTGCCTACATTAGGATTACCAGCAAGAGCAACAGTAAGAGAATTCATGTTATGATCCTCTCCCGTTCCATGACTAGAATCTGGCTAGCTTCTTTTTTACGCAATGACAATAAATATCCCCTGACCTTGATTTCAATAGGATCGCCCAATGGAGCAATTTTTTCCACTTTTACAGAGGTGCCTGGAGTAACACCCATGG
>JAGXSK010000144.1 GCA_018333845.1 Clostridia bacterium
ATATCTTTAAAGACTGGTAAGGCTGTTGCCAATGCTTTAGTTAATCTTGGACATAATGTTAAATCTATTGACACCAAAGATGAATTTATTGAAGATCTCAGAGCATTTCACCCCGACCTAGTTTTTATTGCTTTGCATGGTCCTTTAGGGGAAGATGGCGCTATGCAGGGATTATTAGAAATACTAGGTTATCCCTATACAGGTTGTGATGTACTTGCCAGCTCACTTGCCATGAACAAGATCTATACAAAAAGGATTTTAAAAGAAGCCCAAATTCCAACACCCAGATTCTCTGTTATCAGGGAAAGGAATTATCTCATGAATCCTATAAAAACAGAGGATTTGCTATTAAAGGATTTAAATCTACCATTGGTCATAAAAGCTCCTAATCAGGGTTCAACTATTGGTATTTATTTCGCTAAACAAAGAAGTGATCTTAACATAATGATATTAGAAGCATTTAAATTTGAAAAAGAGATACTTATTGAAGAGTTTATTCATGGACGAGAGGTTACAGTAGCAATAATGGGAAACGAAGAACTTCAAATTCTGCCCATTATAGAGATTGTATCCCATACAGGAGTCTATGATTATACAGCTAAATACACCAAGGGCATGAGTGATCATATTATACCAGCACGTCTTAGTAAAAGTGTCAGCAACATGATAAATATACTAGCAGAAAAAAGCTATCGATCTCTAGGCTGCAGGGGATTTGCCAGGGTTGATTTTATAGTTGAGAATGATATAAACCCCTATGTTTTAGAAGTAAATACCATACCAGGCATGACTGAAACAAGCTTATTTCCTGATGCTGCACTTAGTGCGGGCATCTCCTTTGACGAGTTAATTAATAGATTCATCCAATACGCTTTAGAATAATCACATATTTAAAAAGTATTATGGACCCTTTATTTAAGATTGAAATTAGAATATATATCTTTTATAATAACCATAAGATATGCAAATTTTATTAAAACCTATGGGGGCCATTGGAAGTTGAAGGGAGGGAAGAACCTTAGATGGAGTTTTTCCGCTGTCAGTGTAAAAAAATTATCTGCCAGATAGAGAACGATACTATTATTATTAAATGCAGGCACTGTAAAAGGTACATTCATATTAAGACTAATGGGATTAAAAACATTGAATATAGACTGACCCCTGATACTGAAGAAGGTCCAGCCTTGGTTGCAAATTTAAATAAATAGTTTTACATTTAAAACCGGATAATCCCGGTTTTAACTATTCTATAATTAAATTAAGTTAGGATTGTTAAAAGGAAAATACCTATATAAATAGAATATGTAAAGCTAGGCATTATTTTGAGGGAGGTTAAAAGATGCAGTTTTTATTACGTCAGGGATTACTAGTAATATTTGCAGTAATAATAGGAATAGTGTACGTTTTTAATTTTGCAGTTAAATTTTATGCCGACTTATTATGGTTTACAGCAATGGATTACCTTTCTGTTTTATATACCATTGTGTTATCCAACATGGGAGTAAGATTAATTTCTTTTGTCTTGTTGTTTCTGATATTTATTTTAAACCTTTTAATAACAATGAAATTTATCAATTTCGAAAAGGTTTTTGTTGAATATAACAACAAGGATGTTATCCCCATTAAAGAGTACTTTCTCCAAAAGTTTTTTAATCGCAAGAAGCTGTTTTTAATCTATGTATTAATAAGCTTGTTCTTTGCATTTTTGTTTAGCGGTATAACAGCTAATCAATGGTTAACGGTACAAGCCTATTTTAATGCCAATGAGTTTGGAGTAACAGATCCAATTTTTAATAAAGATGTTAGTTTCTATGTATTTACACTGCCATTCTATAGATTGTTATACATTTTGCTTATTTCTGCTGTAGTTGGCAGTGGTATACTAGTAGGTTTAGCTTACTTTTTATTCACTCCAAGATATCAATTTAATCTTAAATTTAAAAACTTCAAGTTTCCACAACTGCACATATTCTTTATTGTTGCTTTGTTTTTTGTTTTAAAGTCATGGAGCTACAGGCTTAATGCCTTTGAGTTACTTAATTCCCAAAGAGGTGTTGTCTTTGGAGCCGGGTACACTGATGTAGTAGCTCAATTGCCGGCATTTAACATTCTAGCCATTTTATCATTGGTTTTGGCTGCATTAATTATCATTAGTCTTTTAGTAAAAACCTACAAGATAATTCTAGGATCCATAATAATATTTCTAGTCTCATCGATTTTGCTTGGGTCAGTAATCCCTTTTGCAGTGCAAAGGTTTAGAGTAGAACCAAATGAATTTGTCAGAGAGGCACCTTATTTAGAGCATAACATAGCTTACACCAGAAAGGCTTTTAATCTTGAAAGAATTAAAACTAAACCATTCCCTGTAAATAGGGACTTAACATGGCAGGATATTGAAAACAACAGAAGCACCATTGATAATATTAGATTATGGGATCCACAACCTTTAAGACAGACCTTTGAACAGCTGCAAACTCTTAGGCTTTACTATAAGTTTAAGGATGTAGATATTGATCGTTACTGGATTGATGGTGCATACCGTCAAGTAATGCTGACGGCAAGGGAAATGGATCAGAGACAGCTTCAGCCCCAGGCCCAAACCTGGATTAATCAAAGACTGCGCTACACCCATGGATATGGAGTGGTAATGTCTGCTGTTAATAAAACTACTAGTGAAGGGCTTCCATACTTTTTTATTAAAGATATCCCACCTCAATCAATATCACCCGAACTAGTAATAAGTCAACCATCAATATATTTTGGAGAATTAACTACTAATCAGGTAATTGTAAATACTAATACAAAGGAATTTCATTATCCTTCAGGCAACGACAATATTGAAACTACTTACAAAGGTACTGGTGGTGTACCCATTGATTCTTTTTTTAAAAGATTATTTTTTGCTATTTATCATGGTGATTTTAGATTAATTCTTACAAATGAATTAAATAACGACAGTAAAATACTTTATAACAGAGATCTGAATTCTATAGTAAAAAAAATAGCTCCCTTTCTAGTCTACGATTCTGATCCTTATATAGTAATTAGTGCTGGCAAACTTTACTGGATTAGGGATGCATATACTGTTACCAACATGTACCCTTATTCGCAAACCTATGGAGGATTTAATTATATTCGAAATTCAGTTAAAGTCATTACTGATGCTTATAACGGGACTACCCAATTTTATATTAGTGACCCTACTGATCCAATTATTAAAACCTATAGTGACATTTTTCCTGAGCTGTTTAAACCAATGGAAGATATGCCTGATGGATTAAGACAGCACATTCGTTATCCTGTCTATTACTTTGGAGTGCAGGCCAGGATGCTGTCGCTATATCATATGCAAAATCCCCAGGTTTTCTATAACAGGGAAGATGCCTGGACTATTCCTCAAGAAATTTTCCAGGGTGATAGTCAGCTCATGGAGCCTTATTATATGATCATGCAGCTTCCAGGCCAGACTACTCCAGAGTTTATATTAATGCTGCCATTTACTCCTTTAAACAGAGCCAATATGGTGTCATGGTTAGCCGCAAGGAGTGATGGTGATCATTACGGAAATCTCATATTATATCAGTTTCCTAAAGAGGGCCATCTTTTTGGTCCAATGCAAATTGAAGCCAGAATAGATCAGGATTCTGAAATATCACAACAGTTAACACTATGGGATCAAAGAGGATCACAGGTTATAAGAGGCAATCTGCTGGTAATCCCTATAGAAAACTCCATACTCTATGTAGAGCCTGTATTTCTTCAAGCAGAACAAAGCAAAATGCCAGAACTGCGAAGAGTGATAGTGGCTTATGGAGATCAGATTGTAATGGAGGAGACACTGGAGTTATCTCTTCAAGCCATCTTTGGAGAACGCCAGAGACCCGTTGCTATTGAAGATGAAGACCAGGATGAAGAAATAATCCATGATGAAACAACTAGTCAGTTAATAGCTAGAGCCAATAGATTGTTTTATGAAGCACTGGAAAGGCAAAAAAGTGGTGATTGGGCTGGCTATGGTAATGCATTAAAAGAACTGGAAAATGTTCTAAACAGACTTTCCAATATAAATGAAAATGATAACCAGGAGTAGGAGGAATAATCCATGAACTTGACTGATAATGCTCGCAAAATTTTGGAGAAAAGGTATTTAATAAAAAAAGATGGAGTACCTATAGAAAAACCTGAAGATATGTTCCAAAGGGTAGCTAAATTTGTTGCAGAAGTTGAAACTTCCTTTGATCCAAAAATTTCAAAAGCTAAATTAAAGAAAATTGAAGATAAGTTTTACTCTCTATTGACAGAGTTTGACTTCATGCCAAATAGTCCAACCTTGATGAATGCGGGTAGGGACCTTGGTCAGTTATCTGCATGCTTTGTACTACCTGTAATGGATAGTATGGAAGGAATTTTTACAGCTGTAAAGGATGCAGCTTTAATTCATAAAAGCGGTGGCGGAACAGGCTTTTCTTTCTCGAGAATCAGACCCAAAAATAGCCCTGTCAAATCAACTGGTGGTGTGGCTTCTGGTCCTGTCTCCTTTATGAAGGTATTTAATTCTGCTACAGAGGCCATCAAGCAGGGTGGAACCCGTAGAGGTGCTAATATGGGCATACTCAGTGTTGACCATCCGGATATACTTGAATTCATAACATGTAAACAAAACAATACTGACCTTACAAATTTTAATATTTCTGTCGGTCTAACCAAAGAATTCATGGAAGCATTAGAAAATGATGACTACTACGACCTGAAATTTAATGGAACAGTATATGATAAGTATAAGGCTAAAAATGTATTTGATTTAATTGTTGAAAAAGCATGGTCCAATGGTGAACCGGGAATTGTCTTCTTGGACAGGTTAAATGCTGATAATCCTACCCCAGAACTTGGTGCTATAGAGGCAACTAATCCATGTGGTGAACAGCCATTACTTGGATATGAGGCATGTAATTTAGGATCAATAAACTTAGAGAATATTTATGACAATGGTACAATAAACTGGGACAAGCTTGAAGATATTGTTATCTGGTCAATGAGATTCTTAGATAATGTAATAGAAGCAAATAAATTTCCTTTGGAAAAGATTCAGGAAATGGTACAGGGAAATCGAAAAGTTGGTTTAGGAGTAATGGGTTGGGCCAATCTGCTATTTAAATTGCAGATTCCATATAATTCACAGGAAGCCATTGACCTGGCTGAAAAGGTTATGGGTTTTATAAATGCCAAAGCCCATGCAGCTTCAGCCTCACTAGCCGAGGAAAGGGGAAACTTCCCAAATATAAACCAGAGTATTTACAAAGGCAGTTTAATGAGAAATGCTACCAGTACTACAATAGCTCCAACTGGAACTATCAGTATGATTGCAGGGACCTCCTCTGGTATTGAGCCAGCCTTTTCAATAGCCTATACGAAGAATGTGTTAGATGGGGCCAACCTGGTAGAGGTCAATCCTGTATTTGAAGCTTATGTGAAAGCAAATTATTTCCCTGAGGAGAGTAAAATCATTATTGAAAAAGCTGCCAGGGCTGGCAGCGTTGAAGATATTAATGAGCTGCCTGAAAACATTCGAAAAGTATTTGTTACAGCGTTAGAAATTGAACCTGAATGGCACATTAAAATGCAGGGAGCTTTCCAAAAATATTGTGATAATGCTGTATCAAAAACCGTTAATTTCCCAAATGAAGCAACTAAAGAAGATGTTAGGAAGGTTTATATGCTAGCTTATAAGCTAGGCTGCAAAGGTGTTACTGTATATCGAACAGGCAGCAGGGAAGAAGAAGTGTTAATTAAGGGCAATAAGGGAAGATGTGAACCATCTGCTGTAAAAGTTGAAAAACTGCATCCACGACCAAGACCTAAAAGAACCGTTGGTGTAACAGAACAGGTTAGTACAGGCTGTGGCAGAATGTATATTACTGTAAATTATGATCAAGAAGGGCTTATCGAGACATTTATTACCACAGGATCCTCCGGAGGTTGTAGTGGATTTACAGAGGGCGTAAGCAGACTCATATCCCTGGCTTTAAGAGCTAATATTTCTCCAGATGCCATAATAGATCAGCTCACATCAGTAAGCTGTCCTACATTTCTTAGAAGAAAAGCCAACAACAACAATTTGATAGGCAAATCGTGCCCGGATATTATTGGAAGAATTCTTACCCAGGAATCAGAGTTTATAAAGGATAATAAGGATGTTAAAACAATAATCAATAATACTGTATCAGAACTAAGTGCTACATCTGAAAAGCTGGCCTCCATATATGAAACCTTAACAGAGAATGAACTCATATTCTTGGGTATTTGCCCAGATTGCAAGGAAAAGCTTACCTTTGCTGAAGGATGCCTGAAATGCAATTGCGGCTTTAGCAAGTGCGGGTAAACTAAAACATTAAAACACCTGGGCTACCCAGGTGTTTTTGGGATTTGAAGAATTCATTATTTGCACTATGCGCAGACTATTAAAACAAAAACAAGCCAAAAGGAGTGCAAAAAATGGATTGGTTTATAATCTGGTTATTTGCTGAATACGGATTGGTTTTATTTGTAGTGGGATTAGCTGTTCTTCTATTCTTTGCCTTTCTGCTATATAATAAGAAAAGAAGAGCTTAATTTACTGATTTAGATAGAGTTTTCAGGATCTCTTCAATAAATAATTTTTTATAAACATATCATAACACAATAGCCAGGAATCTGCCACATGGGGTCAGACTATTAATTTTAAAAAAACACATAAAGAGAGGAGAATACAAAATATGTCCAAATGGAATGTATATGTAACTAGATTGCTTCCTAAACCAGCCATGGATCTCTTAATGAAGCATTGTAATGTGGAAGTTAACCAGGAGGATAGGGTATTGACTAGACAGGAGCTTTTAAGACAAGTCAAGGAACGTGACGCAATTATATCCTTGTTAACCGACACAATAGATAGTGAATTAATGGACGCAGCTAAAGGGGTAAAGATAATTGCTAACTATGCAGTAGGATTTAATAATATAGACATTGAAGCTGCAACTGAAAGAGGCATTTACATTACTAATACACCTGATGTTTTAACTGATGCTACCGCCGAGTTGGCCTGGTCTCTATTGCTTGCCACTGCTAGAAGGGTAGTAGAGGCAGATAAATATTTAAGAGCAGGTAAATTTCGGGGATGGGGTCCCCAACTATTATTGGGCCATAGTGTTAAAGGTAAAACCTTGGGCATCATAGGAGCTGGAAGAATAGGTCAAGAATTTGCTAAAATGGCAAAAGGCTTTGAGATGAAAATCTTATACCATGACATTCAGCCCAACCTGGAATTTGAAAAAGAAACTTTGGCAAAGTATGTAAGTCTTGATGAGCTGCTAACCAGATGTGACTATGTGTCCCTGCATGTACCTCTAACCCCCAAAACTCAACATCTAATAGGTCCTAAAGAACTTAAACTTATGAAAAAAACTGCTGTCCTTATCAACACATCCCGTGGTCCTGTAATTGACGAAAAAGCACTTGTTAAAGCTTTAGTGGATAAAGAGATTTGGGGAGCAGGACTGGATGTTTTTGAAAATGAACCTGAACTTACACCAGGTCTTGCTGACTTGGATAATGTAGTGCTTCTACCCCACATTGCAAGTGCCACAATTGAAGCTCGAACAGATATGGGTCTGGTTGCAGTTAAAAACATACTGGCAGCAATGGAAAACAAGCTGCCGCCTAATTGTCTAAACCCAGAGGTTTTTAAAAAGCTAAAAACATAATAAACTTGAATTATTCAGAAACTATAGAATATCAGGAGACATGGCAGCCAGACAAAAGAAACCTGCCATAGGGAGCATACTTTAATAGCTGATTATTACAAAGATAAGCCTATAATCCATAACAAAGTTTAGTTATTAATTTTAAAAAACCACTTCTTTTGCAAAGAGGTGGTTTTTTAATATAATCAGAAAGTATAAGTTGAGGAGACCAAATTACTGGTTTCCTTTTTTGTAAAGAAAGGTCTTAACCTATGATAGTTTTTTTATTATATCCCTGGCTATTGCTACTCCACAGGCACCAGCTTGTGCTAGCCCCCTAGTTATTCCTGCACCGTCTCCACCTGCATAGAGGCCTGCAATTTCTGTTTCAAAGCTATTAGTGAGTTTAGGACGAGAGGAATAAAACTTTGCTTCAACTCCATAAAGTAGTGTATGCTCTGAGGCAATTCCTGGGGTAACATTGTCCAGGGCCTGAATCATCTCAATGATGCTTTTCATTGTATTGTAAGGAAGAACAAGACTCAGGTTGCCTGGGGCAGCTTCTTTTAATGTGGGTTCCACAAAGACTTCCTTGATTCTTTTGTCAGTAGATCTTCGCCCTTTTAAAACATCACCAAAGCTTTGGAGTAAAACACTACCGCCAGATAAATCATTGGCAAGCTTGGATATTGATTTTGCATATTCTGTTGGTTTATTAAAGGGATAAGAAAACTTATGGGATACCAGTAAGGCAAAATTTGTATTATTGCTTCCCAGGTCTTTAGATTTATAAGCATGCCCGTTGGCTAACATAATCCCACTATGATTTTCTATAACAACATGGCCAGACGGGTTACTGCAAAAGCTTCTTACAGTTGTGCCAACTGAGGTTCTAAAAATGAATTTACCCTCATAAAGGTTTTCATTAATCTCTTCCATAATAGTATCTAGAGTCTCTACCCGTACACCTACATCCACCTGGTT
>JAGXSK010000145.1 GCA_018333845.1 Clostridia bacterium
GGTAAGGAACTTGACTGGGCTTCCGTCCATGGTGGAACTGGTAGAACTATAACTATATTTTGTTATGGGAAAAGTGATGCTTCTCCAACCACTTATGCTCCAGATGTAATCTACCTTTATGTAAGGAGATCTGGGACTACAGAAACCTGGAAGATGTATCCCATGGCAAGTTTAGGTTCGTATCAATATTCATATACTATTCCTACAGCCGATTTTGCCAATGGAACAAATGTAGAATGGTTTATTGGGGCAAGGAGGGGAGGTATTAGCAGTAGCTACTGTGACTGGGGATTATATCCCGGTAAGTATAGAGCCCCACAAATGGAAGACTCATCAGGAAACCCAATTGTGCCAAGTTCATCTATAGCTTTTAGGACATATCCAAGAACACTTTAAGACAGTCAAGTGATGATACAACACTTTCTAATAAATAAGTATTACCTATTAGAAAGTGTTTTTATTTTACTTAATGGGTATAGCAGTACTAAATTTTTTTAATAAAAGTAGACTTTTGCTAAATTTTTCTGAATTAAAAAGAAGGTTTTTTAAAAAACGTATAGAATCTACACCAATAAGTGTTTAGTATAAATATATCTTTGGCTTTAAAATTTAGTATTAGTAATATTCATGAGGCTAAGGAAAAAAATCAACTAAAAAGGTGATGAAGTGATAGGAAAAAAAATAAGAGAAAAAAGGCAAGAACTGGGCATGAGTTTAAAGGAATTAGAGGAAAAGACCGGGCTCACCCGTGGTTTCTTAAGTCAGGTAGAACGCGACATAACTGAGCCATCCATATCCTCCTTGAGAAAGATTGCCGCAGCACTTGATGTGCCAATATTTTATTTTCTTATGGATGAAAAAACACACGACCCTGTGGTTAGAAAAGATTCCAGAAGAGTTTTAAATGTGCAGGATTCTGAGTTAACTCTAGAAATGTTGTCACCAGAATTAAACAGGAACATTCAAATGGTAATCGGGCGTTTAAAACCAGGGGCGTCTGACTGTGATGAACCTCTAGTACATGTAGGGGAGGAAATTATATTAGTACTGGAGGGTCAGATGAGAATTAGTCTTGGAGACTTTGTTTATGAATTGAAAGAAGGTGATAGCGTTTATTGCCACGAGCATATACCCCATAAAATCTGGAATGCGGGTGAAAAGGAACTGGTATATGTATCTGCAATTGCAAATGTGTCCATACTGCCTTAAAGTAGTGCAATTAAAGGGGGTCGACAATTTTTAAAGTAACAGTAAATTATTATAACCTTATCAGTGACTGTATTGGAATTAAAAGAGAGGTGATAGCCTTAGAAGAAAACAGCACAATACAAGATCTTCTAGATGAAATTTTTGCAAAACATGGGGAAAAAATTAGTCATATTTTCATGGACGAAAATAGACAAATATTTTCCCATATAAAGGTGCTTTTAAATGATACAATTGTAAATTATCCATTTAATGAAAAACTTCAGGATGAGGATCAGATACACTTTCTGATAGCATTAGTAGGTGGCTAACTAACAAGGGGGAATAAGAGTTGTCTGAGTATAATGACATTGCCCGCAGGGTAAATGAGCTAGCAGAAACTTATAGGGAGGAAGTTGTAAACTTTCTAAGGAAATTTATTGCCATAAGAAGTGAAACAGGAAAAGAAGGGGATGCTGCCAGGGCCTTGTTGGAGGAGATGCAGCGTATTGGTTTTGATGAAGTATATATAGATCAGATTGGAAATGTAGTTGGGAGAATAGGTACTGGCAAAACAACAATCTTGTATGATGCCCATATGGATACTGTATCACCAGGTGATGCTTTGCATTGGGGCTGTGATCCTATTGAGGGCAAATATGAAGAAGGTTATGTTTACGGCAGGGGTGCCTGTGATGATAAGGGTCCATTGTGTGCAATGGTTTATGCTGGGAAAATTATCAAAGAGTTGGAGTTAAATCAAGGGGATTTTACTTTATATGTAGTTGGTGTGGTAGGTGAGGAGGACTGTGAAGGTCTGGCCGTGTCCCATCTAATTGAGACTGAGGGTATCAAGCCTGATTATGTTGTTGTGGGAGAGGCTAGCGGCCTTAGAATATGCAGGGGTCACAGGGGAAGAGCCCTTTACCAGATAACTGTTCCCGGGAAACCCGGTCATGCAAGTGCCCCGCACCTGGCAGACAACTCTTTGTACAAGGCAGCCAGAATAATATTAAAAGTAGAGGAATTAAATGAAAAACTGTTAAATGATGACTTTTTAGGAAAAGGCACTGTGGCAGCTACTAAAGTGGATGTTTTAAGCAATTCTATAAATACAATTCCAGGTGAGACAGTTGTCTATATTGATAGAAGATTAACAGCAGGAGAAACAAAGGAGCTGGCATTGGAAGAGCTGCAAAAAATAGCTGATGAATTCCAGGCAAAGGCTGAGTTAATGTATTTTGACAGTCCAAGCTATACGGGATATATAAAAAAGGCTGAGGAGTTTTTTCCTGCATGGTCACTTGCAGAGGAGCATCCTCTGATTCAAGCAGGGGCAAAAACCTTCAAAACCTTGTTTAACCAAGAACCTACTATTGGGAAATGGGGTTTTAGCACAGATGGAACATACACAATGGGCAGGGCAGGCATACCAACCCTTGGATTTGGCCCAGGTGAGGAGCATCTTTGTCACTGTGTGGGAGAACGCATTTCAGTAGAAGAGCTAGTAAAAGCAGCTGCCTTTTATGCATTGTTGCCAAAGGCAATAGTGAATAGATGATTTTTAAAATTATAATAAGGCTAAAAAACTAAAAATTTAAGGAGGATTTTTTATGGCATCAACACAATTAAAACTAAAGCATTTTCTATGTGAGCAGGATTGGACAAATGAAGAATTAGAAACTGTAATGGATCTGGCTGCGGAATTAAAAAGACAGGTAGGTTTAGAAATACCCCATGAAATTTGCAAGAATAAAACACTTTTTATGCTTTTCTTTGAGGAGTCAACTAGAACTAGAAACGCTTTTGAGTGCGGCATTACCCAATTAGGGGGCCATGCCAATTACCTCACACCAAAGGCAACACAAATAGACCATGGCGAAGGACCAAAGGATACTGTAGAGGTACTAAGTCGTTATGGTCATGCAATAGGAATTAGAAACACCCTGGTTGGCGGCTACAAATACATGAAGGCTATGGTCCAGCATGCAAAGATACCTGTGTATAATATGCAGTGTGATATTTATCATCCCACCCAGTCATTAGCAGATTTATTTACCATTAGAGAAAAATTTGGCAAAGATTTAAGAGGTCGCAAATTTGTTATTTCCTGGACTTATGGCCCTGGTTACATAAGACCATTGTCAATGGCGCAGTCTCTAGTAACTCTAATGCCTCGTTTCGGGATGGATGTTACCCTTGCCCATCCTCCAGAATTTACTTTGATGCCAGAAATTATGAAACAGGCAGAAGAGAATGCCAGGGACGCAGGTGTAAAATTTGAAGTGGTTCATAATATGGAAGAAGCCTGTAAGGATGCAGATATTATTTATGCAAAGAGTTGGGGACCCATAATGCACACAGAAGATGAAAAAGAAGGTTTAGCAATAATAGATAGATACAAGGATAAGGGCTGGGTCTGTGACATGAAAAAATTTGAAGTAGCCAAGCCAAAGGCTATTTATATGCACTGCATGCCGGCAGATAGGGGAATTGAGGTAACAGACGAGGTTATTGATGGTCCAATGTCTGTTATTTATGATGAGGCGGAAAACAGATTGCATGTACAAAAAGCACTAATGGCTTTAACCATGAGATAATATAGGGCAAAAATTTATTATTCCATACATTTTGTGCCTTGAGCGAAGCGAAAGGAATGGTTATAAAAATGAGCGAATTTCAAAAAAAAGAAGCTGACCTTAGTACCAGGATAGCTGGTGTAGAATTAAAAAGCCCATTCATATTAGCCTCAGGGCCCCTATCATTCAATGCTGATGGAATGATCAGAGCTTTTAGAGCTGGCGCAGGGGCGTGTGTTACCAAAACCTTAAGGGATAATGCTGCCGTTAATCCAGTACCTCATATAAGCTCATTTGGAAGAGACACTTTAATAAATAGTGAAAAATGGTCTGATTTTGATGCCTCTCTTTGGATTGAAAGGGAAATACCCAAAGCCAAAAGTGAAGGGGTAGTGGTAATAGCAAGCATTGGGCATACACCAGAAGAAGCTGCAAATCTGGTTAAAGATGTTGCAGATGCTGGTGCAGATATGATTGAACTGGTATCCTATTCAGAAGAAACCATGATTCCCATGGTAAAAATTGCCTGCAGGGATGCAAGCATTCCCATTATATGCAAGATAAGTCCAAACTGGCCTGACCCTGGTAGTACAGCAGTTAAATGTTTAGAAGCCGGCGCCCATGCCATCTCGGCCATAGATTCTGTTGGACCCACATTGAAAATAGATATTTACAATGCCCGCCCTGAAATGAACAGTGAGGATGGATACGGATGGATGTCTGGTGCAGCTATACGTCCAATTGCCCTTAGGATAGTTTCAGAAATAGCCAGGAAAAACTGTAAAGAATTAATAGGTATTGGTGGAGTTACCAGGGCAGAGGAAGCTGTAGAAATGCTTATGGCCGGTGCCGGAGCCGTAGGGGTATGTTCAATTGCCATGCTTAAAGGTGTAAAGGTCTTTGAAAAACTCAATAGAGATTTATCTAAATTGTTGTTTCAGCTGGGCTATTCATCCATAGAAGCAGTAAAGGGTGCTGCCCTGCCCAATTTTCCTGAAAAAGAAATCATTGGAAAAATTGCCTTCAGCTTTGACGAAGGACTCTGCACTAAATGCAAAAAGTGTGAAATAGTATGTGCCTATCTAGCAAGAAATCTGGAGTTTCCGCATATGAACCTGGATGAAACACTGTGCCGTTATTGTGGCTTATGCATATCTATTTGTCCTTCTGGTGCTCTTAAAGGAAAAGTATCCCTTTAACTATAACTTTATTAAGTTAATTCACTGCCCATATTTAAACAGGAAACAAGGTAAGATAATAATCTACAAGCCATCTTGCTTTTGTTTCCTGTTTTCAGTTATTTTAATATAGGAGGGGTTATTATGTCACAAATTGTAATTTTTGGCAAATATGTTTTAACCAGCTTTGAAGAGGGTCTCAAGGAAGACTGGGGAATTTGTGTAGAAGGTAATTTAATAAGAAGGGTTGCCTCTAACGAGGATTTGAAAAGGCTTTATCCCAGGGCTGATATTATTGATGCCACAGACAAAATAATTGCGCCTGGTTTTGTTAATGGCCATATGCATATGTATGGAATTTTATCCCACGGTATTACTGTTGATGCAGCACCAACAGAATTCACCAGTTTTTTAGAAGATTTTTGGTGGCCATATGTAGAAGATCAGTTGGATCATGAACTAATAAGGGCGTCAACAAAAATGGCTTGTGTAGAAATGATTAAATCTGGGATAACCACATTTTATGATTGTCTGGAAGGACCAAACTCAATACCAGGAGCTTTAAGGGTTGCAGCTGAAGCAGTGGAGGAAGCAGGCATGCGCGGAATTTTATCATTTGAGGCCTGCCAGAGGGTTAGTGAGAGCAATGGGGAGCTTGGCCTTCAAGAGAATCTGGAATTTATTGAATGGGCAAAAAACAACTGTCGGCTTGTTTCAGGGATTATGTGTATACATACAACTTTTACATGTTCCATGGATTTTATTAAAAAGGCAAAACAACTGGCACAACAAGCCGGAAGCAGGATTCATATGCATTTATCAGAAAGTGTCTATGAGCCTGAATACTGCATGGGCAGATATGGGAAAAGGCCGGTGGAGATTTATTCGGATCTGGATTACCTGGATGAAAATGTAATTGCATCCCAGTGTGTACAGTTAGATAGTGATGAAGTTATTATTCTTGCCAGATCAGGTGCAAAGGCAGTACACATGCCGCTGAGCAACTGTGAGGTTGGGGGTGGTGTGGCCCCTGTTCCTGACATGCTTGCAAGGGGAATGGTGATAGGTTTAGGCACAGATGGTTATATAAATAACTTTTTTGAAGTAATGAGGGGAGCATTTTTGATTCATAAAGCTTATAGACAGAATCCCCAGGTGATGCCTGCCAGTGTGGTTTATCAGATGGCAACCTCAATGGGGGCAGCAGCTTTAGGTTTTGAAAAACTAGGTGAAATAAGAGAGGGATACCTGGCTGACATAATAACATTAAAAGCTGATTTTCCTACTCCATTAAACCGGGAAAATGTATATGATCAGCTTGTGTTATTCAAATCAGCAGGAGATGTGAAAGATGTAATGATAGACGGTAAATGGGTCATGCGAAATAGGCACTTGCTTACAATAAATGAGAAACAGGCCACAAATGAATGCCAGGAGGCAGCAAAAAAAATGTGGAATTTGAAAAGTTAACTTGCAAACGTGTGCAGGTATTTAGTGTTTTGTGTAGAAATATAGAACAACAGCAGCTCAGATGCTATTTTTATACCAGGAGGCACCTTACATGTCTAACCCTTTGTCAAAAAATGCAAAAGATAAACCGGCAACCTTAAAGGATGTGGCCAGGCTTGCAGGTGTTACCCATTCCACAGTTTCTAGAGTAATAAATCATCCAGAGCTAGTAAACCCCACAACCAGGGAAAAAATATGGCAGTGTATCAGGGAGTTGGACTATCATCCCAATCCCTTTGCCCGTGGCTTGCAAACATCTTTGAGCAGAACCATTGCCCTGGTTGTGCCAAATATTACCAATTTAGCATTTGCCAATTTTGCCCGGGGTGTTCAAAGCAGCCTGGAGCAAAATGAACCATATGGACTAATTATTGCAAGTTCTGATGAAGATTGTATCAAGGAGAAATCTATCTGTCTGATGCTGCGGCAGCACTGGGTGGATGGGGTAATATTTGTAAGTTCTGCTGGCGGAATACCTCCCATTGAACTGCTGCCTGAAAAAATGCCCAAGGTTTTAGTAGAAAGAACCTGTAAATTGGATAATATTGATACCTATTTGCTGGATTTGGATGACGGTATAAAAAAAGCGTGTGAACATTTACATGGATTGGGCCATGGTAAAATTGCAATTATCCTGGGAGATGCCACAAGCATTACAAGCAAAGAACGTTTAAAATCCTTTAAAAAGGCATTAGCTCTTTTGGGGCTTCCAAGCAGGAATGACTATATTGAAAAAGGCATGTGGACATCATGGAATGCAAAAGAGGCAATGATCAGGCTTTTAAAATCAGAAGAGCCTCCCACTGCTGTTTTTGCTATTACAGACACAATGGCTATGGGAGCCATTGCAGGCGCCTGGGAGCTAGGGCTTAAAGTGCCGGAAGATGTTTCTGTCATTGGATTTAACAATGAACCAGGAAGTGCAGAGTATAACCCGCCCCTTACTACCCTGGATACATCCTCCTTTGAAATGGGCAGAGATGCAGCGGAAACTCTTCTTAGGAGGCTTGGGGAACCTGAAAGGCCATCAGTTGAAATCATGTATTCCACAAAGCTGCTTGTCAGGTCTTCCACAGCACCGCCTAAAAGATGCTAATTTGCCTGTATATATTTTAAAAAATTTTACTTCTAATGCACACGTTAGCAGGAAAATGCTAAAAAATATAGAATACTGAAAATTAAATAAAAACTAAATATTAATAGCAAAAGCATAGATAACTAGTAGTTGTACGTTTGGCACAATTATAATTTTGCCATAAACAATGAAAACACGCAGTCAAAAATGCACACGTTAACATTAATTGGAGGTGAGAATAGCAGAAGTTATTTTTGCAAGCTAGTTTAAATAAATAATAAATTAAGGGAGTTGATTACATTGTCAGATTTATTGTCAAGAATTTCCGATGCTGTCAGGTGGGGCAGAAAAGATGAAATTGAAAAATTGGCTGAAGAAGTTATTGCAAATAATATTGACCCTATTGAAGTTATTCAAAAGGGTGGAGTTGCAGGTCTAGACAGTCTTGGTCAGGCCTTTGAAGAGCTAGAAGCATTTTTGCCTGAATTAATGATGGGCGGAGAAACCATGAAGATTTTGATTGACAAACTTTCTCCTCACATGGAAAATCAAAAAAGCGCCTTTGCTGGCAAGGTAGTAATTGGTACTGTTAAGGGTGACCTGCATGATATAGGCAAAAACCTTGTGGCTACTACCTTATCTGTTAATGGGTTTAATGTGGTTGATCTAGGTGTAGATGTTAGTACTAATAAGTTTATAGAACTGGCAACCCAGAACGATGCAGATATAATTGCCATGTCTTCTCTGTTAACTACATCAGCTTATTACATGGAGGAACTGGTAACCAGGTTAGTAAAGGAAGACATGAGGTCAAAGTTTAAGGTGATAGTTGGCGGAGGTCCTATTGATCCCAACTGGGCTAAAACCATTGGAGCAGATGCATATGCTAGAACTGCAGTGGGTGCAGTTAAGACATGCAAAGAGCTGATGAAGATTGAAAAGATTTCAGAAACTCTAATTGGCGATTAAATTTGGAGGTGAAAAAAATGACAACTTCTGTTAAAGTGTTAAAAACATTAGACAAGGCTAGAACTGGTGAAAGATGTACAGAAAAACAATGGGATTATGAAATAGTTCCCAAGACTATTGCTGAAATAGTGAAAAAGTACAATCTTGAAAAAACATGTGATGTTAACAATCCGGTTAACACAGATATGGAATTGGCTGATAGGTTTTACCAGGCAGGCTTTGAAGCAGCTACGAGACTTGGTTTGCTGTGTACAGATACAGAGACTATCATCAAGGTAGATGAGGAAGAATTGCTGGTAAATCTAAAAAAGGTTCCTGCTTACTTAACATTAGGAGAAGGAGACGAAAAGTGCACAATTTCCACAAGAACTCCCAGTGATGGGAAACCGCCTAAATATGGAAGCCCTTTATCCATTCAAATGAATGAAGAATACTATGTGCCTGTTGCCCAGGGAATATTGAGCAGCAGACTAATTGACATTCATGAAGGTCCATCGCTGGATACTGTAATGGGTTCTCCCCTATTGGCTCACAGCCCATACGAAACCTTTGCGGGCTTTTATGAGGCGCGTTTAAGAAGAGAAGCCCAATGGAGAGCTGGAAGAGTGGGGATAGGCAACATGCTTGTAGCCAGCAGCAGTACAGAGTATGGTAACCTGGCAGCCTTTGGTATTTTCAGCAAGCCGCAGATTGCATTATGTCTAATACCTTCAGCTTTAAAAACTAATTACCCAACACTCCATAAGGTTGTTCAAACCCTTGAATTTGGTGGATACGTGGAGTCGGGTTCACCAACAATGATTGGTGGTTATACTGGAGGTCCAGAAGGGTGTGCTGTAGCTTCTATTGCAACCGATCTATTGCAATACCCTGTGCATTTTGCCCATATGTCGGGAGCTCCAACCTATGATTTGCGTTATGCCGGAAACTGCGGACGCCATGCAGTATGGTCCCAGACCATTGCATCACAGGCTACCTCCAGAAATACTAATATAGTCATGCTAAAAACAATCAACCAGGTTTCTGGTCCATGTACAGAAATGTTTTTCTACGAAAGTATAGTCGGTTTTGTAGCGGCTTCTGTTTCCGGTTTGGAATTTACAATTGGTCCAAGATCTGGCGGAGGAAAATATAAGAACCATTTAACTCCCTTTGAAGCCTGGTACACATCGGCAGTATTTAAAGGGGCCGCCGGTTTAAGTGCAGAAAAAGCAAACGAAATAGTCAAGGAAGTTTTACCTAAGTTTGAAAATGAGCTGCGTAATCCACCAAAAGGCAAGAGCTTCCCAGAGTGCTTTAATGTGCAGACATTAGAACCCTCCAAGGAATATCTGGATTTATATCTGAAGATGAGGAAATATGCTGAAGATTTAGGGGTGCCCATGCCGCCAGATGGAGTTGTTTCTTAAAATTTTATCTTCACACAGCCTGTAAGACCCCGCCCTTGATTAACAGGCTATAAGTTCGAAATAAGAAACACGCTAGGGTTCAGGTGGAGTAAAAACCCACCTGAACCAAGTCTTCTTAACTTGAAACTACATGGAGGTGATTAATATGCCCCTTATAGGTGAGAAAAAATTCAAATACATTAATAAACCTTTACCCAGGGTGGATGGTGTTGATAAAGTTCTTGGCAGGGCAAAATATGCTGCAGATTTGTTTTTTCCTGGGATGCTCTATGGTGGAATGCTGCGAGCAGGAATAAGCCATGGAATAATTATAAATATAGATACAACAAAAGCCAAAAACATCCCTGGCGTATGGGAAGTTTTGACCCATGAAGACTTCCCCAAAACAAAGAGTTGGGCTAACTACATGTATATAACAAATAAGGTTAGGTATGTAGGTGACGTTGTAGCTGTTGTGGCTGCTGAAACCAGGGAGGCACTTGAGGAAGCCCTCAAGTCTATCAAAGTAGAGTATGAAGAACTTCCAGGAGTATACACCATTGAGGAAGCTTTAAAAGAAGATGCCCCAGCAATACATGAGCATGCTCCAGACAATATTTTCAAGGATTCCTGTTTCCCTGTAAGAAAAGGAGATGTGGACAAAGGATTTTCAGAATGTGATGTAATAATTGAAAGAGAATACACTACCCAGTTTATTGAGCATGCTTATATTGAACCAGAAGCGTGTGTGGCTGTGCCTAACCCTTTAGATGGTACCATGACTGTTTATTCCTCATCCCAAAATCCATATTTCACCAGAAGATACATTGCGGACATTCTCCAGTGTGGTGTACACAAGGTCAGGATTATCCAGCAGACCCTGGGTGGCTCCTTTGGAGGAAAAGAAGAAGGGGTAGGATTAATATCAGCAAGGGCCTCTCTTCTGGCCAAAAAAACAGGGCGGCCTGTAAAAATTGTCCTTACCAGGGAAGAATCTATTTTAGAAAGCTCAAAGCGCCATCCCTTTAGATTTAGGTATAAAATTGGTGCTGCTGGTGATGGTAAAATCAAAGCCCTGGAAGCCCAGTTAGTTGATAATATTGGGGCTTATACAAACCAAACTCAATATATGAATTTTAGGGCAGCTGTCCATGCTGCAGGAGTTTATGAGATACCCAATGTAAAAGTAGATGTATACGGTGTTTATACTAACAATGTTCATTCAGGAGCCATGAGAGGGTATAGCTCCCCTCAGGTTATTTTTGCCCAGGAGCAGGTAATGGAAGAACTTGCTGAGGAATTAGGTCTTGACCCTGTAGAGTTTAGAAAAATAAATGCACTTAGAACAGGCTCCATTACTGCCACTGGTCAGAAAATGGTCCAGCCAGTTACTATCCACGAACTAATGGATATTATTATGGATAAAACCCAGTTTACTGAGAAAAGGAAGATCTATAATGTTGAAACGGGTCCCAAAAAGAAAGGCATTGGAATGGCAATTTGTTTTAGGGGCTGCGGATTTGGAGCGGAAGCTGTTGATGCTGCCGGAGCCACAGTTACAGCCCTGGAGGACGGTACAATAATAATAAACAGTGGTTTAGTTGAAAATGGACAGGGTTTAAAAACTGTTTACTCGCAAATTGTTGCAGAGTCACTGGGAATTCCTGTTGAAAAAATTCATTTTATAGGTGTTGACACCCATTCAATGCCTGATTGCGGCATGTCTGTAGCTTCAAGGGGTACTGTTATGGGAAGCCAGGCAATGAAAATTGCAGCACAACAGTTAAAAGAAATATTAAAAAGGACTGCAGCAGAAATGCTTTCAGCATCAATTGAAGACATAGAGCTAGATGAAGGAATTTTCTATGTGAAAAACAACCCTGAAAAGAAAGTATTCTTTAGCGATGTATGTAATACACAGCTCTGGACTGGGAGGCAAATGTCTGTATTTGTGTGGCGCCAGCCAAAAGAACTGAATTACAATCATAAGATTGGTCAAGGAGATGCTTTTCCTACCTATTCCTATGGTTGTGTCGCTGCTGAAGTAGAGGTTGATACAGAAACTGGTTATGTTCAAATCTTAAAAGTGGTTTCCTGTCATGACGTTGGTACAGCTGTAAACCCAGGTTTAGCCAGGGGTCAGATATATGGCGGAATAGCCATGGGCATGGGCTTTGCTGTTATGGAAGAAGTAGAAACAAATAAAGGTATAGTTGCCAACTTGAATCTTGACTCTTATTTAATTCCAACAGCTTTGGATGTTCCTGAAATGGAAGCCTTAATATTTGAATGTGATGATACTGAAGGTACTTATGGGGCTAAAAGCCTGGGTGAGCCAGCAACAGAAGCTGTAGGCGCTGCAATTGCAAATGCTATATACAATGCTACTGGCAAGAGAATCCGTAATTTACCTGCTAATCTTGAAAGGGTTCTTCTAGGCAAAGACTTAAAAGCAGGGGGTGCAAATTAATGATCAGATGCGGATATAAAAGACCTCAATCTTTGCAAGAAGCATGTCAGCTTTTAAATGAATACCCTGACCAGTCAAAAATTATTGCCGGCGGAACAGACTTGCTTGTTCAGCTCCGTGGCGAGGATGCAAAGCATCTTGGGTTGAAAAGTCTAATAGATATTAGTTTTTTAAAAGAGTTGGACTATATTGTAGAAGAAAATGAGTTTATCCGAATTGGTGCATTAACCACCCATGGTAAAATAGCTGCCTCGCCATTAATAAATCAAAAAGCATTTTTGCTTGCCGAGGCAGCCAGGG
>JAGXSK010000146.1 GCA_018333845.1 Clostridia bacterium
ACGCTGGAGCGCGACTTTGAGCGCCTGCCGCACGAGCCGCTGTACCACGACGTGCTCGGGGTGGCGGTGCGCAAGGTGGTGATTCAGGTGGTGGCAGGGCGAAACATGGCGGTGCTGGTCGAAGCCGCCGTGCGCAACACCATTTTGCAGCTGCGCGGCATCGATACCTACCAGGAGTTCGCCCAGCGCCAGCGCGCGGCGATGCTGCGCGGGGGGTGAATTTATGCAAATGTCGCGTTAGGGACAATTAACGTTGACAAGCTGGGCTCTTGCGCACATCATGTGCCACAGCAGTGCATTCACGGTTCTAATTGTTTTTGTCAATTTCAACCTTGCCCTGGCTGCTCATCCAACCATCAGGAGACAACCAGCATGTTCAACGAACTCATTTTTTTCAAACGTCTGGCGCTAGCATTTGGTGCAGCGGCTGCTTTCGGGGTAGGTGGCTCGGTTCTGGCTCAAGGAGGCCCCCAGACCACAGAGCGCATCCCCGGTATATCCCTGCCGAGCACTATGGTGTGGTCCGCTTACCCAACCGGCACAACTGGCTACGCGCAAGCAGTAGGAATAGGCAGCGTGATGCGCAATTTATATGGCACAAGTCTGCGTGTGCTGCCTGGCCGCAACGATGTCTCACGACTCGAACCTTTGCGCCTTGGTCGAGCCCAATTTGCTTTCGGGGGGACTGAAGGACTTTCTGCACAAGAGGGTATGCGCGATTTTGGCCGACGCGAGTGGGGACCCCAGCCGTTTCGGATGCTGCTGGCGAGTTTGCCTGAGGCCTGCTCGTTTACCCTCATTGTGCCACGCGACAGTCGCATCCAGCACCCACGCGATCTGCGTGGCGCTCGTGTACCCTATGTCGTGGGAACAGCTGCACCCAATGCCGGAGTTGAATTTTTGCTGCGCTACGCCAACCTGACCTGGAACGATGTGCAGCGAGTCGAAATCGGTGGTTTTATGGCAATGGTGGAGGCTTTCGTTGACGGACGCCTCGACGTCAAATGGAATGCCTGTCATTCAGCAACGCTGCATAGAATTGCCAATTCACCGCGAGGATTTCGCGTTCTTGAGTTTCCGCACAATGACCAGGCAGCTGTAGCCCGCGTCAGCAGAGAGGCTCCGTGGTTCGTGCCACACGTAACGCGGAGAGTGACAGGAATTGAGTCACCCCCGCAGGGCTTTCAAGTCTTTTCCACCCCATACCCGATTCTTTACACCACCGCAACGATTGAAAACTCTGTCGTTCATGGGGTGATGCAGATTATGGATCGGCACCATAATTTGTATCGCGAGGCAGCCCCAGGCATGGAAGGTTGGGAAATGAGCCGTCAACAATATTGGATTGAAAACAGCTTCATGCCTTTCCATGAAGGTGCGATTCTTCATTTCAGATCAATTGGACTCTGGACTGACGCCGCCCAACGCAATCAAATCCGCAGGCTTGAGCGACAACGGGTGTTGCAGCAGGCATGGGAGGAGTATGTGCGCACAGCTTCACGCGACGACACTGAATTTGCTCGCGGCTGGATGGAAGCGAGGCACCAGGCGCTAACCCGTGCGGGCCAAGAATATTTGTCCCGCACTTGGCCGGTTTCAAATTAATCAGCCAGAGTGATTGCAAGAGCGTGGCGTCCTATCTTCTGGATGGACAGCCACGCATGAAATTTGGCTAACCGCACATGGTTTTCCTGGGATTTCATTCGTTGCGATTGCCTATCATTTCTCTGGGGCAACTGGCTAGTTGCTTTAGCTGACTGATGTGGCCCTGTCGAATCAATTTCATTTTGTGGTTCGCTTCACAAAATATGAATCGGATTTTTGTGTACACATTCATAGGTTGCTGCCTGTCCGCTGCTGCCACATCGCAGCAACGCTTGGCTACTGCCCGCCCAGTCCTTTTGGTTTAATTTTGGGTTGCGAAAAGTGCGCTCATGAATCGCTTTTCTTAAATCGTTCAATCGGTGCATGCCTTCGCTTTGCACGATGCACTGTGCACTGTGGTAAACCAACCAGCTCTTGTTGACCTGCCCTTCAAATGCCGATGGCAGCCATTGATTGAAGAACGCAACTCTCGCCCCGAACATTGAAAGTACCCTATCCAATGATCATCAAACCACCTCCATTGGACGCTGCCAAGACCATCTCAAACGAGAGCATTGAGGAGCTTAAGTATGCAGTGCGATACCGTGTCTTGGCGTTTCCATGGCAAATTGCATTTCTGTTGCTGACTATACTGGTCTGTTTTTTGGCCACAAACCAGATTTTCAATCTCGGTTTTTTTGTCGGTCACATCCTTATGGATGCCCGCTATCTCTTTCTCTATGTCGGCCTCATTCTGGTAATGACCTTCATCCTGTTTCCAATCAATAGTCGAACGGCAAACAAAAAAATGCCATGGTATGATATAATGTTGATGTTCATCACATTGGGTATTTTTTGTTATTTTGCATGGGTCGGTGCAGATGTTGTGAGGGAAGGCTGGGATTTCGCTGCTCCTAATCACGCTATTTATTTGGCGCTTATCGCTTGGTTAATTGTACTCGAAGCTGGTAGACGCGCAGGCGGATGGCCTATTTTGGTTACAACTGGCATAATTTCCCTCTATCCGCTTTTTGCCGATCGCTTGCCAGAAGTGATTGCTGGAGCGAGCATGGACTTATTTCAATCTGCCTCCTTTCATTTATTTAGTGAGGAAAGTGTGTTTGGCGTCCCGACCCAAGTTGGCGCACTCCTGGTGTTTGGTTTTTTGCTTTTTGGCGTTGCCCTCCAATATACAGGGGCTGGCAAGTTTTTCATCAATTTGGCTTTCGCCCTTTTAGGACACACACGAGGCGGTCCTGCCAAGGTGGCCATTTTTTCGAGTGGTCTGATGGGCTCCATGAGTGGAGGACCCGTCATCAATGTGCTCACCACCGGCCCCCTAACCATACCTGCCATGGTACGCGTAGGCTATACGCGGACTTATGCCGCTGGCGTTGAATCGTGCGCCTCTACCGGTGGGGTTTTAATGCCTCCCATCATGGGAGCGACAGCCTTTATCATGGCCAATTTTTTGGGTGTAAGCTATACTGCTGTAATTATTGCAGCTTTGGTACCGTCGATCCTCTATTTCTACGGCCTATTTATGCAAATTGATGCCTATGCGGCGCGCCATAATATGTCTGGTCTCCCTCGGGAAGAGCTGCCAAAAGTTTGGCAGGTGCTCAAAGATGGATGGTATTACGTGGCAGTTTTTGTTTTTTTGATTTGGATGCTGGTGTATCTACAGCGTGAAGCTACTGCCCCTTTTTATGCAACGATTATCCTGTTGGTTGTTAACCAGTTCACACGCAACCGGCTCGATGCACACGGCTTCATAGAGTATCTCAAAGGAATTGGTCGTGTCTTAGCTGAATTGGGTGGACTGTTGGCTGCTGTAGGATTAATTATTGGCGCACTACAGGTTACCGGAATGGCAGGAACCTTAACCAATGACTTGATATATTTAGCTGACGGCTATGTGCTGCTGCTGCTGGTTATGGGCGCCTTGACGAGCTTCATTCTAGGTATGGGTTTAACTGTAACTGCGGCCTACATCATGTTGGCAATTGTATTGGCGCCGGCACTAATAAATGCTGGCGTTGACCCTATTGCTGCGCACATGTTTATTATGTACTGGGGTATGCTGAGTTTTATTACGCCGCCGGTGGCAATAGCAGCTTTCGTTGCCGCTTCCGTTGCCAAGTGCTCACCCATGCAAACCGCCTTTCAATCAATGCGGCTCGGCATAGTAATATATTTCATCCCTTTCTTTTTTGTCTTCAACACTGGGCTTTTGCTGCAAGGATCTTGGCCAGATATTGCATTGGCAATTTCCTTGGCATTGATTGGCATAGGACTTTTATCTTATGGATTGCAGGGCTACTTGATTGGGGTCGGGCATTTTGGACTTGGCCCGCTGGCTTGGGTGGCAAGTTCGTTGCTGGTGCTGGGTGGATTGCTGCTTGCCGCTCCAAGCGCAATGTTGAATCTAAATTTCTCTACCCACATGGGATTGGTTCTAGCACTTGTTGCTACAGGGATAATAATTGGAAAGTTCGGGCCACAATCAAGAATCCAAAGTAGGAAAGCTTGAGTAGTCGCCGTGCGCAACACCATTTTGCAGCTGCGCGGCATCGACACCTACCAGGAGTTCGCACAGCGCCAGCGCGCGGCGATGCTGCGCGGGGGCTGAGTCCAGGATCGACACTCTCGGCTCAAAGGGCTTGCGCGCGCTGTGGCGCGACGTAGCGGGCTCGGGCTTGGCGCACTTGCTCGTGGTGCGCTTGCGCCCATTGCTCTAGGCTGCGCAGGGGTTTGATGAACGACGCACCCAGCGGTGTCAGGGCGTATTCGACCTTGGGTGGAACGGTCGGGTACAGCGTGCGCGAGACCAGCCCATCTTGCTCCAGCCGGCGCAATGTCTGCGCCAGCATGCGCTGCGATATGTCGTCGATGCGCGCTTTCAGGACCG
>JAGXSK010000147.1 GCA_018333845.1 Clostridia bacterium
CCATTGTACAGGAGGTAAACCATATGGAAAAGGAAATTGTAGTAAGTGGTGTAGCCCATGACTTTAATGCCGTTAAAATGGCAGTATTTGGTGTCCCTGATAAGCCTGGAATGGCATGCAAAATATTTAAAACCCTTGCCGAGCATGCTATTAATGTGGACATGATAGTGCAAAGTGCCAAGGTAAACGGAGTAAATGATATTGCATTTACCATTGAAAAGCAAGACATGGAAAAAGCAAAAACCCTGCTAGAAAAAATCTCCAGGGAAATCAACGCCAGGGGAATAAGCTGTACAGATAATATTGCCAAGGTTAGTATAGTAGGTGCTGGAATGATAACCAACCCAGGTGTGGCTGCTGACATGTTTGAAGCCCTGGCAGAGGCAAATATAAACTTGGAAATGATAAGCACCTCAGAAATTAAGGTTTCTGTAATAATAGAAGCTAATGACTGCATCAAGGCTGTTAAAAAACTAGTAGAAAAATTTAACCTGCAGGATAGTGTTGTAGCTACAGTAGCTGGTTAGAGTCTGGTTATTATCACAGCCGGGGCATTACGGTCGGCTAATATCCACTTGACTTTCTCGCTTTGAGATTGTAGAATATAGTTTGTACTGTGTCGGGGCGTGGCTCAGCTTGGTAGAGCGCTACCTTGGGGTGGTAGAGGTCGTCGGTTCAAATCCGGTCGCTCCGACCATTTATATCAATGCTTTGCGGGTTGTCATAATTTGACAGTACCCAATGTAATGCAAAATGTAATGCAACGGGTAATTTAAACTTCATTTCAGCTATTGCTGGATGGAGTTTTTTTGTTTAAAAACTCATCCATTTTATTGATAGCTTTTTGCTTTGTTATAGCCATTACATGGCTATAAATATTCGCTGAAGTGGATATTTCTGCATGACCAAGCAGTTCTTGAATAACCCTCATATCCTCACCAGCCTCTAACAGCCTTGTTGCAAAGGTGTGACGGACAAAATCCAAACGTTTGGATTTTTCAAATTATCCAAACCTGAATAAAATCCAAACCTTTTTCAAAGATGCCTAATATTAAAGGATTTCGATGAGAAAAGGTTTGGATTTTTTCTTCACTTTTTCATGGCCTTGACACCACAGAATTCCGGCAATCCACCTTTTACATTTTTCCATTTCTTTGATACCTTTTTGTCTTTCTCATCTTCAAGTGTTGCAAGTGCTTTTAATTCTTGTTCTATAGTAATGTCAAGATATACCATTGTTGTCTCGAGCTGTTCATGTCCTAGCAAAAATGAAATCTGTACGATATTCATGCCATCTTCCAACCAGTGTGAAGCCTTGGCATGCCTTAGCTGATGAGCATGAAGATCCAGTGGCACTTCATCACATATTTCATGTGCTACTCTAGCATGTTTTTTTAGTTGCTTATTCACTGCAGTTTGACTCATTTTTCCATGTATCCCGGTATTCCTTGAATAAAAAACATAAGCTTGCGGATTTGGGGTATCACCATGGAATTCTTTTAGGTATTTCTTTAAATGTGCAACTGCCTTAGGTAGAAGGTACAGGGTCCTGATTTTGCTTCCCTTTCCTATGATGGTGACATTTGGTTTTTCAGCATCCAAATGCAGTTGTTCTGTTTTTAAGGATAGGATTTCATCTATTCTGACGGCAGTACTGTATATGATAATCATAAGTGCCAGATCTCTTCGTCCTGCTTTTGTGGATAAATCCGGAACTGACAACAATACCTGTACTGCTTTTTTGCTCATCCCTTTTACTTTTTTACATACTTCCTTTTTCCGTGGAATTCTTGTTGCATCTTCTAAAAGATACAGCATAGAGATTTCCCTGTTCCCCAGGTATTTTAGGAATGCCCTTAAGGATGCCAGTCGGTTATTACAGGTTTCGGGGCTGCAGCCACGCTGTTGCATCAACCATTGCAGCCATTCCTCGATTATTGTCCTGCTAAAACACCCGCCACATAGGCTTTCTACTCTGATACCTTTTTCTATCTCCAGAAAACCAATGTATAATGCAAGTGCATACTGATAGGATTTCAATGTATGGCGGCTGTGGGTCTTTTGGGAAGGGACATATTCATTCAAAAAGCCATTGATATGGCGTGCGATTATGGCAGCTTCATTGGTAGCTTTCTTCATAATCCACCCCCGGTACAATGCTTTCGAAATCCAACCCTGTTTTATCTTCGAGGATATCAGCCATACCTGGAACAAGGGAATAGTAATACTTTGTGCTTTCCAGTGTTTTGTGTCCCATGCTTTTGCTAAGATAAAGCAGCTTTGCGTCAAATCCAAAGCCTTCATCTGTCCAGCGGTTAATGTTTTCTATGGCATAATGGTGCCTGAGTTCATATGCAGTGGCATGGGAATGGTTGTATTTATCCCACAGCTCCCGAAAATTTTTTTGTACCCAGCTTCTCCTGTGGAACGTATCTCCTCTTGCTGGGAAAAAGTAAGTCCTGTCAGGATATTGCTTGCTTATTGCTGCATCATATTTTTTTAAAAGCTCAAGCATGGAGTCGTGCAGCACTACATAATGCTGGGCATACCCTTTGGAATAGCGGATGTTTACAATCCCATGGCACAAGTCGATATCTTCAACCCGTAGTATTCTTGCCTCATTGGTTCGTATTCCACTGCTGTAAAGAAGACGGAAGAATACTGGAATAGTTATCTTCCTTGAAAGCTGTTCGGGATTACGTGGTACCGAAGGCAGGCTGTCACAGGCACGGAAAAAGTTTTCTAGTTCAGCTTCTGTAAATGAATGGGGGATATATGTACACCGCTCTTTCCTTGGAATAACAGGCTCCACAATATCTGTTTTTCCACGTTTTCTCAAATATCGTATAAAACTTACAACAACATAGATTCTTGATCTGCATGAATTGTTGGTTTCAGTGTCACGCTTATGGCACCATCCATTTACCATTTTTTGTGACAAAAGAACCGCTTGGGGATATTGCTTTTTTAAGTACCGGTCAAATAGAACGAGGTTTGGTTCATAAGAAGCTTCATTCCAATGTCTGGATACTTTCTGATAGGAAAGATATGCCTCCATTAGGGGCGCCAGAAAAGAAGTGAACTTGTTCATCAAGAGAACACCTCCTCTGACACAGGAAAACGCTCTATGCTGATGGAGCATTCCTTCAGATGCAAAAAATCTGCACTTAGATATGCTTCAAGAGAATTGGGCGAAGTGTGACCAAGTGTCCTGCGATGACAGGCTGAGGGACTCCTTTTCCTAAAAGGGCTGTGGCAAGGTGATGGCGGAAGATATGGAATCCTTTTCGGTCACCTTTGAACTGACGGATACCTGCAGCTTTCATGATCCGGACTGCCACGTTGCCAATGCTTCTGCTTTTTAATCGATCGTATGGCTTATTTTGTGTAACAAAAAGATATCTAATTTCTGTGCGAGGACGCTCAAAAGTCAAATAGTCATATATGGCATTACCTACAACTGCTGTTAATGGGAGTTCAAAATGGAGTTCCGTTTTCTGCTGTATGATATAGATTAAATCCTTGTTCCAGTTAATGGAGTCAAGTGTCATTCCTGCAATATCGCAGCCACGTAGTCCTGTGTAAAGTGCAAGCATCCCGATAGCTTTATCACAGAGCGTAAGCGAATTTTTGTCATTAGCTAGTGCTTCCTTAACTTTCTGTATTTCTTCTGGTGTAAGATACTGTATATTTTTTCTGGTTTCCCTTAAGGCGGGAAGAAAGGCCAAAATCCGTTGACAAGTTTCTGGATGATAGGGAATACATGCCTTCAGTACTGCAGCAATGTTTTTCTTGTAAGAACAACTCCTTAGCAGTGTCTCATCTGGAGACATAAATATGGAAAGCACGGCTTCTTCTGTAATTTTATCCAGGTTATCTATTCCTTTTTGCTGAAGCGATAAGAAAAATGTGGATGCATTATTAGATTCTGTATAAATGGTAGTAACTTTCTTGTTACGTTTCTTTTCTGCTTCACAGTAATAGTCAATAACGGACTTGAACTCTGGTGACAGCAATGGATAAGCACCTCTTTTAAAAAGTTCATGCCTGCGTCTTCCATTTGGGTATCTACCATGAACATCAAACTGCTCAATGGCTCCGATAATAGTCCGCTTATCGCGGAGATAATCAGGGGAATGAGGTGTTTTTTCATACTCCAGATATATATCCGTATAGCAGGACCAATCCTCTGAGTCTGCAAGTGTCAGTATTTTTTTAATCTCTCGTTTGAACCTGTTAATGTATGTTTTTGAGTAACCGTTGGCTTCCATGTAGGAAATGAGTTTGGGATAATTATCCCGTAGGTTTTGTACATTCATTTGTATGCCCTCCTATTCATTTGATAAGAAGAGTATACAATGTAAGAAATTTCAAGAAAAAATCCAAACTTTTTTTCGATGAAACACCTGAAATATCAGTCTTTTTATCAAAAGGTTTGGATTTTATTTAGGTTTGGATAACGGACATCATGAACA
>JAGXSK010000148.1 GCA_018333845.1 Clostridia bacterium
ATGAATTGAGAGATGAGTTAGGTTATATTCTGTAAATGATGAGAGGAGGAGCCGTGTGCGTTAATTGCGCAAGCACGGTTCTGGGAAGGGGAAGTTCACAATCCAATCAAGGAAAGGTTCTTCCCTACTCGACTGACAAATTGACAAATTTGTTACACCAACCACATTAGTTTGGGTAAAGATATAGTCCATGCTACAGGGAAACCTGTAGAGTAACATGTCCCACGCCTCCACCAAAGTGCTGAAGCCGATTACATTAAGGCACCTGATGTCCCATACACCAGGCTTCGAAGATTATCCAACAGGGACGTTTTCCCTTTCGGCAGAAGAGGTGCTTCCCCTGGACCGGTATGTTCGTGAACGCAGGCCAGCAAGGGTGCCCCCCCCGGTGAAGTTATCGCCTACTCTAATTATGGAACTACGTTGGCAGGTTATATCGTAGAAGTTGTATCCGGTATTGCTTATGCCCAATATATCGAAGATAATATCTATAAGCCCCTGGGCATGGAAAATAGCACGTTTCGCCAACCACCACCGACTGATCTGGTTGACAACATGTCTAGAGTTTATCGTTTAGAGGGGGAATATCGTGAAGCAAGGTTTGAGTTTATGCAAGAACCATCAGGCAGCATGAGTAGCAGCGCTTCGGATATGGCAAGGTTTATGCTGGCCTATCTTCAAGGGGGGCAGTTTGCCGGGAAAAGTATCTTGGTAAAAAACAGGAGGGTGATTACTAGATGCAAAGCAACTTTACTTCTGAAGACGTGGCTATCCAGGGGGAATATCTTCTACAAGGGACTCTCACTCTCCCGGGAGGCATTGAGGATAAATATCCCGCCATGCTAGTGGTGGCAGGTTCCGGTGAAGTAGACCGGGACGGAAATGTCTCCGGTTTCAAGTTTAAGCTGAATACCTACAAGGAGTTGGCGGAATTTGTAACCAGCCTGGGATTTGCCGTTCTGTGCTACGATAAACGTGGTGTGGCCAAAAGCAAAGGTTCTTATCTTGAAACCGGTATGTGGGACCTGGTGGATGATATCGGCGCATGTGTCCAGTTTTTAAAAGGGCATCCTCGAGTAGATCCGGATCGGCTGATCCTGTTGGGTCACAGTGAAGGATGCCTGCTTATAAGTGCTTACAGCGCTCGGAACCCTGTTGCTGGTGTTGTTCTTCTGGCTGGAGCCGTAGAAACCATTGAAGAGGCCCTCCAACGTCAAAGAAAGCTTTTGTATGGTGAATTAATGGGCAAGAAAGGGATCAAAGGCTGGCTCCTTCGGTTGTTGAAAATAGATCAGAAAATAGAAAAGCAGGCCCTGAGGGTGATGGAAAAAATCCGCCGTACCCGGAAGGATGTAGCTCGTATTCAGTTTGTAAAGATGAACGCCAAATGGTTACGCGAACATCTTGAATACAATGTTAGAGAAGACTTGCCTAAAGTCACCTGCCCAATACTGGCAATAACAGGCTCTAAAGATTTCCAGTCAGACCCGAACAGGTTATCGGAACTGCCGGGGCTGGCAGGAGGAGAGGTAACCTGGGAAATCATCGAAAACATGAACCATCCTCTGAAAGAGGCAAATGACGCCATCTCCATTACCCAGGTCAAAGCTCTCTACAAAGACAGCGCCGCCAAACCGCTTCACCCAGAGTTAAAAGATACAATAGCAAAGTGGTTACTAAAACATGCCGAGATGCAAAATGAAATTTCTTATTAGAAAAGTGGAAGTTACACTTTCTTCTATAAAGAACTAAAACATATGCAACTTTAACAAATATGATGGAAATTACACTTGTTACGCTTTATAGTAAGGGATTGCAGCTCCCCAAGAGAACTACACTCATTGAACCAACGCGCCAGGCAGAACAAAAAACCACAGCATTATAAAGGAATTGTATATTTTATGTAGAAAAGGTTTTGTAGTATCACTTTTAATGGAGGAGGATATATACAATAGAAAATGAATAGGCGTAAATTTATACAGATCGCACTTATGGTCGCTGCAGCCTTGGGATTATCCGGGTGCAGGCTAACCAATGAAAATCCCCCTTCCTATCTAGATGAAAAACAATCTCAGAAGACACCAGTACAGGAGACTAAGAAGCCAGAAAAAGAGGAAGGTCTTATCCCAAGGAGAAAGTTAGGACGAACTGAGTTTAATATTAGTGTTTTAGGCTTGGGTGGAGCCTTTACAGTTGCCCATGCTGACCAGAAAGATAAGGCGTCTGCAATTATCAACAGAGCGCTTGACCTTGGAGTAAACTATATAGATACAGCTCCAACCTATGGAAACAGCGAGGATAATATTGGAGAGGTAATGCAGTTCAGGCGCAAGGAAGCATATCTTGCAAGCAAAACCTTGGACAGAAGTCGCGATGGAACCATGAAGCTCTTTGAGCAGAGTTTGAAAAGACTGAAAACTGATTATCTTGATATATATCAGCTTCACGGTGTACATTCACATGAGGACTTAAATAAGATATTTAAACCAAGGGGAGCTATTAAAGCACTAGAAGAATTAAAAGCAGGTGGAGCTGTAAAGTCCATTGGAATAACAAGCCATAAAAACAGTTCTGTTATTAAAAAGGCATTAGAAGAGTATGACTTTGATTGTATACTTGTTGCTCTTAATGCTGGTGATGTGCATGATGATTCTTTTCAAGATGTACTGAACGTTGCCCTTAAAAAAGATATTGGGGTTATAGCCATGAAGGTAGCCGCCTATGGCAGGATATTTAGGAAAGAAGGCATCTCTACCATGGAACAGGCCCTTGGTTATGTATTAAGCTGTCCAGTAGATACAGCTATTGTAGGCATTTCTTCTATTAAGGAGCTCGAGGAAAACGTCCGTATAGCCCATGGTTTTAAACCTTTTTCTAAAACACAGATGGATAAACTAGAAACCCTTGCCGGGGAGTATTATAAGGATATCAATTTTTTTAAGCATCAGTGGTAAACTAGTAGAGTTTGCCTGATGCTTTCTTATTTATATTTTTCCGTCAGGCACCAGATATAATGTAATTTTCAGGACTATCTTTTGTGCGTACATCAAAGGGAAAAAGCGATGGCCCTTTATATTATTGTCCTATGCTATATTTTAAAGAGCCGTCCTTGTTGCTTCCCATAAAATTAAAAATCAAAAAGATCCCCCAGCAATGACTTGCGTTTACGTTTGTGCTCATGGTAATCCCGGTCATCACTATAACTTTTCGGGCGGCGTTCTTCTCTATCTTCGCCCCGGGGCACTGAGAATTCTATAATTTTGTCCAATTCGCCACGATCAAGCCAAACTCCCCGGCATTTAGGGCAGTAGTCAATTTCTACACCCTGTCGTTCCGCCATCTTTAAATCAACGTTACTGCATACTGGACACATCATGGCTTTCACCTCCTATCTCTTTATATTATGGTATTATTTCTAAAAACCTTCAGCCTTATTCTAACATAAACGGCAAAAAGGCACAATATTGCACACTAGTGTCAGACGTGTGTCAGGAACAATTTCTATTTCTTCTCAACTTCACTGTAGGCTTGTCACGTATTTCTCCCACTCTTAATTTTCTATAGTTTATGTTTCCTTGCTAATGGGTCTTATTACCCTATTAAAATTAATGAAAAGGAAAAAGCCAGCGGCGCTAGAAAAATTGTGCCGCTGGCCTTAAGCTAATATAAGCTGATATTTGATAACGGTATTTTTATTTGAAGAGCAGATTGTAAAGAACTTGTGTGATTTCAGCCCGTGTAGCGCTGGAGGCTGGGTTTAACTTGTTATTGCTTCCTGTGATAATACTTGCCTCGACAAGATCAGATAAAGCTTCCCTAGCCCAATCTGCCACCTGGCCGGCATCACTGAAAGCGGAAAGTTCCTAGGTGCTGCCGGCATCTGTGAAATTCTGTATCTGAGAAGATGCTCCTTGATTTTGTGGATTTATCTGATATGTGTTCATGAGCAGTACCACAAATTGAGCTCGTGTAAGCTTTGCCTCTGGGCTGAATTGATTGTCTCCAGTGCCGGAGGTTATTTCCCTGGCAGCGATAAAGTCCACTGCATTTTTATACCAGGC
>JAGXSK010000149.1 GCA_018333845.1 Clostridia bacterium
TACAAACAGTTAAGAATGTGGATATAATAGTAGGTACTGTTGCTGTATTAGCTGCAAATTCTATGCTTGGAGAAATAACACCAAAAATTGCGAAAGCTATAGGTGAGTCAAGGGCAAAGAAAATATTGCTTCCCTTTAACAAATCTAATATTGAGATAATAGGGATAGTAAATGAACCCTTACCACACCTTGTAGAATTTTTAGTTAAAAGATTAAAAAACATAATGGAGGATGATAAAAATGTGTGAAGCAAATGCTTTCTTATTAAAAGGAGACAAGGAAGAATTATTTTTTGAAAATGTTGATAAGCTAATACCCCAAGGGGAGGAATTGATTTTAGAGGACATTTTTGGAAAGCGCAGAATAATTAAAGCTATAATAAAAGAAATGGCGTTAGTAGATCATAAAATTGTCCTTGAAGAAATCTAAGCTGCAAGAAAGGGTGTTGAAGATGGAAGATGTTGCACAATACCTGGTTAATTGGATTAAAGAAAAAGTATCTAGTGCTGGTACAAAAGGGGGAGTTGTAGGTATTAGCGGGGGGGTAGATTCGGCTGTAGTAGCCGCCTTGACCAAAATGGCTTTTCCTGACAACACCTTTGGAATTATAATGCCATGCCATAGTAACCCTATTGATACCGAATATGGCCTTTTAGTTGCAAGGGAGTTAGGTTTAGATTATGAAAAAGTCGATTTAACTGCAACCTTTGACACCATGTTAAAGGCACTAAATCCTACTGAAAAAACCAATCTAATGGCCATAGCAAATATAAAACCTCGGTTGCGTATGACTACACTTTATTATTTTGCAGCTTTAAAAAACTATTTAGTAATGGGAACGGGTAATAAAAGTGAAATCTTAACAGGTTATTTCACAAAATATGGAGATGGTGGGGTGGATATTGAACCCATTGGGAATCTTTTTAAATGCCAGGTATACCAACTTGCTAGATATTTGAATATACCTGATCCTATTATTCAAAGGGCCCCTACAGCTGGCTTGTGGTATAATCAGACAGATGAAGAGGAAATGGGTATAACCTATAGAGAACTTGATAAATATCTATATTCAAGAGAAAGTTCAGGCAGGGTAGCAGAGGTAGTGGATAGGCTTATTGCTAAAAGCAAGCATAAAAGAGAATGCCCAGCTATACCTGACAAGGAATTTCCAGTCAATTTCTAAGTTAAACTAGATCTTTTGAAAATATTAGGGTTTTGTGATATTAAATAATATGATGATTGCCCCATAAAAAGCATGAAATTCCTTGCAGAAGAGGGCAAAATTTACATAAATAAGCATCAGAACCCTTGGAGGAGTGAGGATTTGCTGTTGCAGAAACAATTTACAACAGATGACAATGATGGATCCATTAACAAATGCCCAATACCTTAAGAAAATATTACTAAAAAGCTGGACCCATACATTCCAAGAATATATATTTCCTAACATATAAAAAATTTAGTTAGATTAATTCTAAAAGATACAAAACTGGTTTATAACCTTATAAAAATGGAATATAATGGATATATTAAGAATTGTACTGATGGGGGTAAATATATGGCTGGACATTCTAAATGGGCAAACATAAAACATCGTAAAGCAAAGATGGATGCATATAAGGGAAAAATATTTACAAAAATAGCCCGAGAGTTAATGGTTGCTGCTAAACACGGAGGTCCTGATCCAGATAGTAACTCAGCCTTAAAGCTAATAATTCAAAAGGCCAAGGAAGCCAATATGCCTAATGATAATATTCAAAGGGCCATACAAAAGGGGTCAGGAAGCACTGATGGAGTTAATTACGAAGAAACACGTTACGAAGGTTATGGTCCTGGAGGAATAGCCGTTCTCATGAGGATCCTAACAGATAATAGGAATCGAACAGCAGGAGAAATTAGACATATATTCTCAAAAAACGGTGGTAATTTAGGTGAAACGGGATGCGTTGCGTGGATTTTTGAAAGTAAAGGTTTAATATCCTTTGACATGGGATCAAGGGATGAAGAGGAGTTAATGATGCTTTTAATTGAAGCAGGAGCTGATGACTTTACAATACAAGACAATGTTGCAGAAGTTATCACAGATGTAGAGAATTTTTCCACCGTAAAGGAAAAGCTAGAGGCAGAAAAAATCAACTTTAATGTTGCCGAAATAACAATGCTTCCCCAAAATACTGTTACATTAAATGATATGGAGATCGCTGCCCAGGTTATGAAGCTTATGGATTTATTGGAGGATCATGATGATGTTCAAGCAGTATACTCAAATTATGACATTCCAGATGAAATTATGAACAAGATATAAAAATGAATAACATGCCCTTTTATTGGAAATAATAGACAATTAATTAGAGTTTTATTTTCAATAGGAGGGTTAAATTTATGTTCTGGAACAATTTTAAATATATACTATATCTTTTTTTATTGATTTCATTCTTAAGCTTTGCAGCAGCTTTTCTAGTAACAACTAAAGTGTACTATCCACATGTCTTAAAACCCATGGACCTGCAGTCAGTAGAGTTTGTTGCAGAAGAAAAAATAAATGAAAAGTTAATAATCAAACGTTTTTATACCATTTGCGGACACTTTGAGGAAGTGGATGCCACGACATTAGCCATAAATATTAATGATTTAAATAACATAAACGCTGAGGATCTTGTAAGAGAATTTCCCCCAGAGGAAGGTTGGAATTTAGATTTTACAGAAGGAAAATGGATAGCTACACAGATAATTGATACATTATGCACAACAGATAGGTTAAAACGTCATTTAAGGGTGGTAGATGATTATATTGCTGTTTATCAAGGTCCACCTAGCTATAAAGAAAACCTGTTATTTATTACAGAGATATCCATCTGGGTTATTCCAGAAAAATGGAGAGAGGCAATTTTATCTGGAGAAACCTTTTTCAATAACGAAAAGGAATTATTGCAGGCCCTGGATTCTTTAGATGAATTTCGAATGTCTTTTTAACCAAAATATTCATTTACTTCTATTATAAAAAAGGATAATTAATGAGTGGTGTCGAAAATATGTTCTAGGAGGTAACAGCCATGTTAATATTAGGTGTTGATCCTGGAACAGCCACAACAGGTTATGGGATTATTGAAGTAAAGGGCAACAAATATTTTAGCGTAGATTATGGAACAATCCTCACTGAACCATCGTTAGAGATGCCAGCTAGGCTAAAGCTAATTAATGATGGTTTAATCAAGATTATTAATTATTATAAACCAAAGCACATGGCAGTTGAACAACTATATTTTAGCAAAAATATAAGAACAGCTCTATCAGTAGGTCAGGCTAGAGGTGTAATCCTGTTGACAGGTGTACAGATGAATCTTCATTTAGCAGAGTACACACCACTACAGGTAAAACAAGCTGTAGTTGGCTATGGGAGGGCTGATAAAAAACAGATTCAAAAAATGGTTGCAACTGTATTGGGTAGCAGCACCATTCCTAAACCAGATGATGCAGCAGACGCCCTGGCAGTTGCTATTTGTCATGCGAACTCTTATAAACTAAATTCTTTATTTGCAGGTGAAAAATATGATAGGGCATTTAAGGGGAACTATTGAACTTATTAATGCAGACAATGTTATAATTGATGTACATGGTGTTGGTTATATGCTGTACATGCCAGCTTCTGGTATATATAAACTTCAGGTAGGCAGCACTGCGAAGATTTTTACATATCTCCATGTTAGAGAAGATGTGATGCAGTTATATGGATTTTTGGACAATATGGATTTAGAGCTTTTTAAAATGTTGCTTGGGGTAAATGGAGTTGGCCCAAAGGCAGCACTTTCAATTTTGTCACAATGTAATTGTAATGAAATCGTAGCTGGAATTAATACTGAAACACCAGATGTGTTTATGAGAGTATCAGGAATAGGTAAAAAAACTGCTCAGAGAATAGTTTTAGATTTAAAAGATAAGACAAAAAATCTAACTATTGCTGTACAAAGGCAGCCATCAGATAATACAATTCCTGTTATTAGAGAAATTTCGGCAATTGAAGAAACCATAAGTGCTTTGGTATTCTTGGGGTATAATCCGCGAGAAATAAAGGATATGGTTTATAATACGGCAAAGGAAAATCAAGGCGTTTCTACAGTAGAGGAATTATTAAACAAGGTACTTAAAAAATTAGGTCCAGCTGGTAGGTGATATTAGTTTGGAGTTTGAAGAAAGATTAGTCACAGGCGCTAGAATAATAGAAGATGGAGAAATGGAAAGCCTCAGACCTCTTAATTTAAAAGAATACATTGGACAGGAAAAAATAAAAGAAAATCTTCAGGTTTTTATAAAAGCAGCCCAGATAAGACAGGAAGCTTTGGATCATGTGTTGTTATACGGCCCCCCTGGATTGGGAAAAACAACATTAGCTAATATCATTGCTGCTGAAATGGGAGTCCAAATTAGGATAACTTCAGGACCTGCAATTGAAAGACCTGGTGATCTAGCTGCAATATTAACCAATTTAGAACCAAGGGATGTATTATTTATTGATGAAATTCATAGGCTTAACAGGACAGTTGAGGAAGTTCTATACCCTGCCATGGAGGATTTTTGTCTAGATATAGTTATTGGTAAAGGTCCTAGTGCTAGATCTATAAGGTTAGATCTTCCCAGCTTTACTTTAATAGGTGCTACAACAAGGGCAGGCTTACTTACTTCACCTTTAAGAGACAGGTTTGGGGTAATAAGCAGACTCGAATTTTATACGACTAACGAACTGTGCAGCATTATAGCTCGTGCTGCAGGCATACTTGGAATAGAAATAACTCAAGAAGGTGCTGAAGAAATAGCAAGAAGATCCAGGGGAACACCAAGGGTAGCCAACAGACTTTTAAAAAGGGTTAGAGACTTTGCCCAGGTAAAAGCACAAGGTATAATAACAAAAGAAGTAGCCATGTGGTCAACTGATAAACTTGAAGTTGACAAGCTAGGTCTTGATCATACTGATAGAAAGCTTATGCTGACTATAATTAAAAAGTTTTCAGGGGGGCCTGTAGGTCTTGATACCTTGTCTGCATCTACTAGTGAAGAAACAGAAACCATAGAGGATGTATATGAACCCTATCTATTACAATTGGGATTTTTGCAAAGAACACCCAGGGGAAGGATAGCTACTGAGGCGGCCTATAACTATTTTGGGATAGAACCCCCTGGCAGGCAAGACGGTCAATTGACCTTAGATAATATTTTAAATAATATTATTGAAGGGAGGTAGTTTTTTTGGGAGAATTCAGTTCCTTCGGTAAAATTCTAATGGTATTAGGAATAGTCATATTCCTAATGGGTGGGCTTATGCTGGTAGCAGGAAAATTACCTTATATAGGTCGCCTTCCTGGAGATATATTTATAAAACGAGAAAATTTTACCTTTTATTTTCCTTTAGCAACAGGTATTTTACTCAGTATCATCTTAACAATAGTTTTGAATTTAATTTTTAGAAGATAAAGTAGGTGTGTAACATATATGAAAGATAATATTATTAAAAAGACCATTGCTTTTTTATTGTATCTTTGTATCTTCATGGCTATTCATATCACACCGATGCAAGCAAACACATTATCAATCCAGGGAAATGTTAATATTAGAGTATCTTTGTCTTCTGGGATTAATATAGCCAACTTTAGAGTGGAGAGGGGTTCCTATTACTTAATAGACGAGGGCACAGGTATAATAGTAGGTCAACCAGCACAAGGGGCGTTATGGAGTATTATAAAAAAGGGTCCTGTTCTAGATGTGGAGATGGGTGGGCAGCCTGTTAGTATTGCTTTCAAAGGTCCTCTAGCGTTAATCCCCCATGACCAACAAGCCTTAAATCTCATTAGCTTTTCCAATACAATGTATCGTGCCACTATTAGATTTATAAATGAAAACGAAGGTATCCGGGTGATAAATGAATTGGACATTGAAAGGTACCTTTATGGAGTTGTTGGCCCTGAAATGGGAACAAGTGCTGATTTTGAGGCATTAAAAGCTCAAGCAGTTGTATCAAGGTCATATGCCTTGGCGTCTATGAATCGTAGAAATGTTTTTGATGTTACGAACAATATTACTACTCAGGTATACAGGGGTTATAGTGCTGAGACACTTCCAGGAGGGAGTAAAGCAATAAAGGCAGTTGATGATACGGCAGGCGAGGTGATTTATTATGAGGATACCCTGGTAAAAGCCTTCTATCATGCAAATGCTGGTGGCTATACTGCCAGCTCAGAAAATGTGTGGCATAATCCTTTGCCATACTTAAAAGCCACTCCTTCGCCCTATGATATATTTGCTTTTAATTATCCACATCAGTCTAGAGGTTGGCCTGCTAATACATATAAATGGGAAAGAACCGTATCCATAACAGAAGCCCAACAGATGATTGAAAAATATTACCAAAATTCAAGCAGCATGAATATTGGCAGTTTGTTAAATTTATCTACTAGACAATTGGATCATGCAACAAAAGGGACAACCCTTTGTGGTAGAGTAACGGAATTAAAACTATACGGTACAGCAGGAACAGAAACAGTAATTAAGGATCAAATCAGGAATATCTTTGGCTTAAGGAGTACAAAATTTGAAATCAAGATGGATTCTACAGTATTTGTTAAAAATGGAAACAATGCGGTTGTACAGATAAACTCAGCTGATGGATTAAAGGTAATAGGTCGAGAGGGGGCTATAGCTGGTGTAAATGGAGGTAATCCTAATTATACTGTTAAAAACAAAGTGGCTGCAAGACAGATACCCAAGACTTTTACAGAAATAACCTTTGATGGTTATGGACATGGCCATGGTGTAGGAATGAGTCAATGGGGAGCCAGGGGTATGGCAGCAAGTGGGTATAATTACAGAGAAATCATTGAACACTATTATAACCTGGGAAAAAATGATGGTAAATTAAGAATACTAAATTACTATACAAGCATTCCTGTAATACATGAAAATGAACTTTGAAAACTAAAAAACCTCCTGTTATGATTAATGTGTGCCTCAGAAACGCACAAAAATCATAATAACCAGGAGGTTGTAAGCAAATGAAAAATAATAACATTCAAAAGTTAGAAGCAATAACACCAAGCACACTAGTAGTTGGAGTAGATATAGCAAAAGAAACACAGTGGGCAAGGTTCGTTGATTATCGTGGCTTAGAATTATGGAAAACCCTTAAATTCAAGAACAATAAAAAAGGCTTCGAGAGTATTTTAAC
>JAGXSK010000150.1 GCA_018333845.1 Clostridia bacterium
AAGGATGGTAAAATCTTAAGATCTTCAACAATATTTATTCGGGATGATAATAACATTATCATTGGCTGCGTGTGTATAAACTTTGATATGACTGAATTTTTGACATGCCGACAGATACTAGAAAGCTTTACAAATTTCAGCAAGGAAAATGAACATGTGGGTGGAGAAAGGTTTTTCTATGATATTAATGAGGCTATGGATGAAATTATTAATTCAACTATAAAGGATTACCCTACTCCTAAACAACTCATGCAAAAAGAAGACAAGCTGGTAATTGTGAAAAAGCTTGATGAAAAAGGGGTGTTTTTAGTAAAGGGTTCTGTGGATCAAGTTGCAAAAATATTAGGGGTATCACGTTATACAATTTATAATTATCTAGAAGAAGCTAGATCAACATCTTTTAATAGTACAATGTAAATATGCCCCTGATATTATTCAGAGGCTTTTTTATTATAAAAAGAATTAAAATGCGGTTTTCTGTGGATAATATAGGAAAAACATAAGGAGGTTGTTTACCCATGGTACAAGGATTTAATGGCAAAAATACTTTAAGGAAAAGACGTAATCCCTACTGGCTATCTGCACGAGGGATAAATCTGGGAGCTTTAAGTCAAAAATCCTATTCGTTAATGGATGATGATGATGAAATGCCAAAAAGAAGCTAGTTATAGACTTTTGCTGGATAAAGGGGAACTTGAGGAGAGGGTTCAACAAGCTTATAACCTTATGAAAAGCTGCCAGTTGTGTCCACATTTGTGTAGAGTTAACAGGGATGAAAAAAAGGGGCTGTGTAGGGCTGGAACAACAGCCCTGGTTTCCAGCTATGGACCACATTTTGGAGAAGAAATTCCACTAGTTGGGATAAACGGTAGTGGGACAATATTTTTTGCTTTTTGCAACATGAAATGTGTATTCTGTCAAAACTATGAAATAAGTTGGGGTGGCGAAGGCGAGACTGTTTCTCCACAAAGATTAGCAGAAATAATGCTCTACTTGCAAAGACGGGGCTGTCATAATGTTAATTTAGTTACTCCTACCCATTTTGTTCCGCAAATTGTCGAAGCAGTCTTTATAGCTGCAAAAATGGGGTTGAATGTTCCGCTTGTTTATAACTGTGGTGGATATGAAAGAATGGAAACTCTAAAGGTTTTGGATAAAATAATAGATATTTACATGCCTGACGTAAAATATAATGATTCAGAAATTGCTAAACTTCTCTCTGGTGTTACTGATTACCCTGAAGTTATTAAATTGGCCCTTAAAGAAATGCATAGACAAGTGGGAGATTTACAATTAGACCATAGGGGGATAGCTGTCAAAGGATTAATTGTAAGACACCTGGTACTCCCCAGGGGACTAGCTGGCACTAAAGATATAATGAAATTTATAGCTGAAGAATTATCTCCCAAGACCTTTGTAAATATAATGAACCAATATCGACCAAGGTACAAAGCATTTGAACATGAGGATATTAACAGGCCAATAACCACTAAGGAATTTCAAGAAGCCTTGAAATTTGCAGAAGCTGCTGGTCTTATGCCTGATGAATAATATAGCCCAAACATAATTAACATTAATACATTTTAAATTAATTGGAGTTATATTTTTTAGGAGGACTTCTATTAAAAGTGGAGAAGGGTTTAACTAAAATATTGAAAAGAGGTGGGTTATTGGTTAAGGTAACTTTTTACGGTCATGTACATTACAATACATTTCCCATAATAGAACAGGATGTAAAAGGATTTAAAGAAACTGTTGAAAAAGAAATTTCATCTGAAGTTATAATTTTGGAACCAAGTGGCTCTTTTGAAATAGAATAGTAATAATAGCAAGTAACTTATATGCTTCAAGGATGTATATAGCAGTGGAGTTAAAGGAGTTGTTAGTGTGCAGGAACAAGTTAAGGCAATTTCTAGTTATTTGGATGGTAAGGTTGAAGAGTTGGAATTTCTTTTAAGCACCCTGGTTAATATTGATAGTGGCTCATACGATTATGGGGGAGTTGCCAGGGTAATTCAAACCCTTGCAGTAAGCCTAAAAGAGATCGGCTATCAAGTAGACATAAAAAAAACATCTGAAGCTCCAAATCTAGTAACAAAAAAATTTGGTACAGGTGAAAAGAAAATATTGCTAGTAGGTCATGCTGACACTGTCTTTGAAAGAGGTACTGCCTTAAGCAGACCATATAAGATTGAAGGTGATAAAATAATCGGCCCTGGAGTATCAGACATGAAGGCTGGATTGGTTACGATAGTTTATGCTTTAAAGGCTTTAGAGAACATTCATTTTACAGGTTACAGGGAAATAACAGTTATTATTGGAGGAGATGAGGAAATTGGCTCCCCATCATCCAAGCAGATCTATGAAAATGAAGCCGCTGATGCAGATGCGTGTTTTGTTTTTGAACCTGGCAGGGCTGATGGGAGCCTGGTTTCAGCACGTAAAGGTGTTGGGTCTTTTAATCTTACCTTGCTAGGCCTACCAGCCCATGCAGGTGAATCTCCAGAAAAAGGCGCCAGTGCAATTAAAGAGCTAGCACATAAGATTCTAGCTCTTGAAAAATTAAATGAACTTTATAAGGGAGTAACTTTAACAGTTGGTATAATAAGCGGTGGAACACGGGCCAATGTTATCCCTGAAAAAGCCACAGCTGAAATTGATGTAAGACTCCCAGACCTACAAACAGCCCATGAGGTTATTGATAGAATAAAGGAAATTTGTAAAAGGACCGCAGATTCTAGAATCCAGGTTATTTTAGAAGGGGAATTAAATCGTCCTCCCATGATAAAAACTGAGGGCACTGAATATCTGCTAAACATCGTAAAAGATATGGGATCTATTTTGGATATGGAGATAACAGATACTACCACAGGTGGAGCATCTGACGGAAATTTTATTGCAGCCCTTGGAGTCCCGGTTCTTGACGGCATGGGACCTACTGGAGACAATTATCACCGGGCTGATGAGTTTATCTATAGAAAAAGCCTTTTGCAAAAAACCAAATTAACTGCCCTAACCTTATGCAAGCTGGGAATGGTCTAAAAAGAGATAAGACTAAAAAAATACAATTATAAATAAAAAAAGTAACACCAAGCTGTTACTTTTTTATTTTATTAGAGAAATAATTACTTGCCCTGCATACTAGTCTACTCTGTCATTGGTAGGATTTATGCCATGAATGGGGGAATTTTTTCGGTAAAAGAAAAAGGATTTAATCTACTTAATACAGAAAGATTATTAAGTTATATTGATTTAGATCAACAATATAAATTTTTTAGGGAGGGTTTTATTTGGCTTGGTATCAAAATGAGTATTTTTTAAGAAGGCTGCATTCCTTTTCAGGAATATTTCCTCTAGGAATATTCCTGATTGAGCACACCATAGTAAACTCAGCTGCACGATATGGTCCTGAAGTCTATGATAGAATTGTGGCATTATTGCAAAGCTTGCCAATGCTTATATTCTTGGAAATGACTTTTATTGTAATTCCTTTATTGTTTCATGGCCTATTTGGTATTTATATTGTATATCTTGCTAAAAACAATGTGCTGCAATACAAATACTATAGAAACTGGGCCTTCTATCTGCAGAGAATCACTGCAATAATTACTTTGATTTTTGTTATCTATCATGTGTGGGCATTACGAATAGGTCATGTAGTCTATGGATTTGATATTAATTATCAGGCAGTAAGTTATCACTTAGCTGACCCCATGGTTTTCTGGTTCTATGTTGTGGGAGTAGTGGCTAGTATGTACCATTTTGGCAATGGTATTACAACCTTTTTAATCAGTTGGGGTATTACTGCAGGACCCCATTCCCAGAGATATGCTGCCTGGCTTGGCAACGGAATTTTTTTAATTTTAACATTAATGGGACTTGGTTCCCTGCTGGCATTTATATAAAAGGGGTGAAATGATGAGTAAACACAAGGTAATTGTTATAGGCGGCGGTTTGGCAGGATTAATGACAACCTTAAAATTGGCTGAAAAGGGGATCCCTGTTGATTTATTCTCCCTATGTCACGTTCGTAGATCTCACTCTCTTTGTGCCCAGGGAGGTATAAATGCAGCTCTAAATACTAAAGGTGAAGACGATTCAACCTGGGAACATTTCTATGATACTATATATGGAGGAGATTTCCTGGCAAATCAACCTCCGGTTAAACAAATGTGTGATGAAGCACCGGGCCTTATTTATTCCATGGAAAGAATGGGTGTAGTATTTAGCCGAACCCAGGAAGGTCTTTTAGATTTGCGGCTTTTTGGCGGCGTAAAAAAGAAAAGAACTGTTTTTGCTGGTGCAACCACAGGCCAACAGTTATTATATGGCCTTGATTCTCAGGTTCGAAGATATGAAGATATGGGACTAGTAAAAAAATTTGAAGGCTGGCAGTTTCTTTCAGCTGTTATAGATAATACTGAGTTTTGTCGCGGCATTGTTGCACAAAATATGAATAATATGTCCATCCATACCTTTGCTGCTGATGCAGTATGCCTTGCAACAGGGGGGGCTGGCATGATTTATGGCCGTTCAACCAATTCCACCATATGTACTGGAAGTGCTGCTGGAGCAGTATTTAAGCAGGGAGTTGAATATGCCAATGGAGAGTTTGTTCAATTTCACCCTACTGCCATGTTAGGTGATGACAAGTACCGTCTTATGTCCGAGGCCTCAAGGGGAGAAGGGGCCCGTATCTGGACATATAAAGACGGAAAACCATGGTACTTTTTAGAGGAATGGTATCCAGCATATGGCAACCTGGTTCCCAGGGATATTGCATCCAGAGCAATTTATGAGGTATGTGAAGAAATGGGCCTGGGCATTGACGGCAAAAATCAGGTATATTTGGATCTGACCCATAAAGATCCAGATTTTTTAGAAAACAGGCTGGGGGGCATTTTAGAAATTTATCGCAAATTCAGCGGAGAGGACCCATGCCAAAAACCAATGAAAATCTATCCTGCTCCCCACTATTTCATGGGTGGCATTCATGTTGACTGGAACCACATGACTAGAATTCCAGGTCTATTTGCTGCTGGAGAATGTGATTACATGTATCATGGTGCAAATCGCCTGGGAGCAAACTCCCTGTTATCTGCAACTTATAGTGGTATTGTGGCAGGACCCAAAATATTAGAGTATATTAAGGGACTTGGTAAGGCAAGTACAGATATTCCTCAAAGTGTATTTAGTAGTGAGCAAAAGTACCAACAAGATATTCACGATAAAATTATTAAAATGCAGGGTAAAGAAAATCCTTACGAGTTTCATGCTGAATTAGGAGAAGTCATGAGTACTAATGTAGGAGTTGTTCGAACCAATAAGAAGCTTGCCATGGCAGTTGAGCAATTAACTGAATTAAAAGAACGCTATCAATACCTTAACGTTATTGACAACTCCCAGTGGGGTAACCAGACTGCGTTTTTTGTGCGGGATTTAGCTAATATGCTTGAATTAGCATTGGTGGTTGCCAAGGGAGCTTTACTTCGTGATGAGAGTAGGGGTTCTCATTATAAGGAAGAATTTTCCGATAGAAACGATGAAGACTGGTTGAAAACCACAGTTGCTGGTTATTCTCCAGATGGTCCGAAGTTTAGGTATGAAAAAGTAGACACTTCTATTATTGAACCCCGACAAAGGCGTTATGATGTGGTTGAGGGAGGTAAATAATAATGACCAGATATATCCAATTAAAGGTTAAAAGACAGGATGGTCCTGATGCTCCAAGCTTCTGGGAAAAGTTTGCAGTAACATACAGCCCAAATATGAATGTAGTCTCTACTCTCATGGAAATAAGAAAAAAACCTGTTACTATAGACGGTAAAGCAACAACTCCTGTAGTCTGGGATTGCAACTGTTTAGAAGAGGTTTGTGGTGCGTGCAGCATGATAATTAATGGTATTCCCAGGCAGGCCTGTTCTGCACTAATAGATTCTTTAGAGCAGCCAATCGTACTTGAACCACTTAGTAAGTTTCCACTTGTTAGGGATCTTATGGTCAACAGAGATTCTATATTAGAAAACTTTAAAAAGGTAAAGGCGTGGGTAGAAATTGACGGTTCCTTCAACCTTGGTCCAGGGCCAAGGTTTGAGGAAGCTATTAGGGTAGAAGCATATAAGCTTTCTCTATGCATGTCATGTGGCTGCTGTTTAGAGGCATGCCCTAATGTTAATACAAAATCAGCATTTATTGGGCCTGCTGCTTTAAACCAGGTTAGATTATTTAATGAAATGCCCCTTGGGAAAATGACTAAATCAAAGAGATTAGCTTCAATAATGACAAAAGGCGGTCTGGCTGATTGTGGTAACTCTCAAAATTGCGCTCGGGTTTGTCCAAAGGAGATCCCTCTGACATCCTCAATTGCCAGATTAAACAGGGAAACAATTATCTATTCCCTAGACAAATGGTTTAAGAAATAAAAAATGGGAAAACCTAATAAAAAACCAGTTAAATCTATGTATAGTGTATAAAATCGAAAAAAGCACCCTTTAAGGTGCTTTTTTCAATAAAAACTTTGTTGTTTAAGAATAATATGGTAAACTATTTTAGTATAAGATTTTGTGGTGGTGAAATTTTTTTGCTAAAATTTGACCTGTTTGAAGATATTCGTGAAGATTTAAATATGGTTGAAAAGGAAATGGAAAGGTTTGTTCAAACTCCAAGTCCTTTACTGACCAAAACAAGCAGTCACTTATTACTTGCAGGAGGGAAAAGGCTTAGACCAGCTTTTGCATTACTTGCAGGTAAGTTTCATAATTACTCATTAGAAAAATTACTGCCACTAGCCGTTGCATTAGAAATGATCCATATGGCAACATTAGTTCATGATGATGTGGTAGATGCTTCTTTAACGAGAAGGGGTAGGCCTACTGTAAAGGCACAATGGGGAGACAGGATTTCTTTACATACAGGTGACTATTTATTTAGTAAATCCCTGATTTTAATCTCTAATTACACTGATAAACGAATACCTTCTATCCTGGCAAAGGTAAGTGTACAGATGTGCCAAGGTGAAATACAACAACTGGCTACTGCTTATAATGTTAATCAAACCAAACGAGATTATTTTTATAAAATAAAGAGAAAAACCGCTTTATTAATCTCTGCTAGCTGCCAGCTGGGAGCAATTGCAGTTGAAGCACCAGATTGTATGGTTAAAAGTCTTTCCAGGTATGGTCATTATTTAGGCATGGCCTTTCAAATAACAGATGATATCTTGGATATGACTGCTGATGAAGCCGAGTTAGGTAAGCCAATTGGCAGTGATATAAGACAAGGTATTATTACACTGCCGGCTATTCATGCCTTGCAAAAACACCATTACAAGGGTAGATTAGCGAACTTGCTTCGGACAAAAGATAAGGATGAAAAAGAAGTTGCAGAAGCCATTGATATAATAAAAAATTCTGAAGGAATTGACTACGCCTTTTCCATAGCAAGAAAATATGTAGAAAAAGCAAAAAAGGAACTTTTAAAACTCCCTCCGGTGGATTGTAGAGAAATCTTTGAATTAATGGCAGATTATATATATGCTAGAAGCTATTAATATATTTAAATCCAAGTTGCCTATACTATAGTTAGTATATAAGCTATAGTATATCTTGAGGTGAAACATATGCCAGAATCATTATATACAATAAATGTCAAATTAAATAATAAAAACTGCCTGGTAGTAGGAGCAGGTAATGTAAGCGAAAGGAAAATCAAAGGTCTTTTGGAAAGCAAAGCAAATGTAACGGTAGTTAGTCCTGAGTTTACAGAGGGCATCCTTTCTCTAAAGGGTCATCCAAAACTAAGCCTTGTTGCAAGAGAATTCCAAGAAAATGACCTTGAAAATATGTTTCTTGTAATAAGCGCTACAAATAATAAGAATCTTAATTCTAGAATAGCTTCATTATGCAATAGCAAAAATATCTTAATAAATGTAGTGGACGATCCGGAAAACAGCAGTTTTTTCGTCCCTTCAGTAGTTCGCAGGGGAGATCTTTCTATAGCCGTTTCTACTGGCGGGAAAAGCCCTGCCCTTGCTTCAAAAATAAGCAGGGAACTATTAAGCCAGTTTGATGAGAAATATGGGAAGTATCTGGACATCCTAGGTGAAATTAGGAATTGGGCAAAGATAGAAATAAAGGACCCTTTAAAACGTAAGGAAATGCTAACCAAATTGCTAGAGATTGATATACATGAGTTAATTAAACTGCACGAGGATGGTTTGATAAAGGAGAGGATTTATAAATGTATATCCTTATAGTGGGACTTAACCACAGAACAGCTCCTGTAGAAATCAGGGAAAAGCTTACTTTTACAAAAACACAAATGCCTAAAGCTTTGGAAGAACTTCATTCTAAAAAGGACCTTACTGGTTGTATTATTTTAGCTACCTGTAACAGAACAGAAATCTACGCCACTGTATACGATATAGAAAAGGGGCTTAATAGTGTTAAGGATTTCATATCTACCTGCTGCAATTTTAACAAAAATGAACTAGGACAATATCTTTATGTCAAAACCTTATATGATGGTGTGCGTCATCTTTTTAGAGTTGTGTCAGGTTTAGATTCTATGGTTTTAGGAGAAACTCAGATATTAGGCCAGATTAAGGAAGCTTACGAAGAAGCTTTAAAAAATAAAACCACCAATAACATACTAAATTCATTCTTTCAGCATGCCATTTCTGTGGGCAAGCGGGTGAGAACTGAAACTCAGATAGATCAGAATGCAGTTTCTATAAGCTATGTAGCAGTTGAGCTTGCAAAGCAAATCTTTGAGAATTTGTCGGAAAGAACTGTTCTAGTTCTTGGTGCTGGAGAAATGAGCCGTTTAACTGCCAAACACCTGCTAGCTAATGGTGTATCTACCATAATGGTATCTAACAGGTCCTTTGATAGAGCAGCAGCCATGGCCGAGGAATTTAAGGGCAGGGCAGTAAAGTTTGATGAGTTGTTTAACTATATGGTTCATGCTGATATTGTAATTAGCGCTACAGCAGCACGTCACCATATAATAACTGCACAAAGCATGGCTTCAGTAATGGAAAAGAGAAAGAACAAAACCATTCTCTTGATTGATATAGCCGTTCCTAGAGATATTGAACCTTCTGCAGGATCTATTCATGGGGTCAAGCTATATGATATAGATGCCATGAAAAATGTAGTTGATAAAAATCTAGAAGAAAGAAAACGCAAAGCACAAGCTGCTGAAGAAATTATTGAGGAAGAATTGGATAATTTCTTTAAATGGCTTAACTCTCTTTTTGTTGTTCCTACCATTGTAGCTTTACAAAAAAAAGCTGAAAGAATAAAATATAAAGAATTTGAAAGGGCAAGAAATAGATTAGATGGCTTTACCCAAAGGGAAGAAAAAGTA
>JAGXSK010000151.1 GCA_018333845.1 Clostridia bacterium
TATCAAAACAGAAGCTAATTAATCTGGCTGTTGGTGTAGTGCTTACTTTTATAGGTTTAGCCTTATTTCTTCAGGGTGTTCATGTAGGGTTTATGCCTGTAGGTGAGCAAATGGGCAGTGTCCTGGGAAACCTACCAAATAAATGGATATTAATTGTCATAGGATTCGTACTGGGCTTTGTGGCCACCTTTGCTGAACCGGCAGTTCGGATATTAAACTATGAGGTGGAAAAAGTATCTAGTGGATACATTCCCCAACAATTAATGCTTTACACTCTATCCATTGGGGTAGCAGTTTCCATAGCATTATCCATGGGAAGAATAATATATGGTATTCCCCTTTGGTACTTTTTAGTGCCAGGATACTTAATTGCCCTTATTTTAATCAGGTTTTCAACCCAAACCTTTGTTGCCATAGCCTTTGATTCTGGGGGAGTAGCTACAGGGCCCATGACCGTCACCTTTGTATTGGCCATGGCTATTGGAGTGGCTTCAGCTGTTGAGGGGCGAGATCCATTGCTGGATGGGTTTGGCATGATTAGTTTGGTAGCCCTCTCCCCTATATTATCCGTGTTAATACTAGGTTTACTGTATGGTAGAAAGGAGAAAGAAATTGAACGAGAGTGTGAACTTGAAGCAGAAGTTAATAGTAACAATTATAAAAAAGGGAACAGCCAAAAAGATAGTTAAAGCCTCTAAAGAAGCGGGAGCTGAAGGGGCTACAATTGTTATGGGAACTGGCACAGGCATTCATGAAGCCAAGATGCTGTTTTTCATTGATGTTGAACCAGAAAAGGAGATAGTGCTTACCCTTATCACTGAAAAAATCTTGGACAAAGTCCTGGATGCAATAATTACAGTTAGTAAACTCAATAAACCAGGGAATGGAATTGCTTTCGTCATTGATGTAAAAAAGCTTGCTGGCTGTATGCATATGTCAGGCAAAACCCATAGGGAGGTTACTGGTATGGATTATATAAAGCATGATTTAATTATCACAATTGTTAACAAGGGAAACTCCAAAAACGTGGTAGAAGCTTCAAAAAAAGCCGGAGCTGAGGGAGGCACTCTCCTTTACGGAAGAGGGACTGGCATCCATGAGCATGCCAAGCTCTTTGGTATTACAATTGAACCAGAAAAAGAAATAGTCCTAACATTAATCAAAAGGGAAATATGTGAAAAGGTCTTAAATGCCATAGTTGAAGCAACGGATTTAAACAAGCCTGGGAAGGGTATTGCTTTTGTTCTAGAGGTTGAGAAGGTTGTGGGTATAAACCACTTACTGGACCAGATAACTGATAAAGCCGTCGATTAAAATGTTAAGGGTTAACTGATGTTTTTAAAAGAAATGCTCCTTGATCGTGGATAATTGAGGAACATTTCTTTAATTTTTTTGCACAAGTACATATAAAAGTGTAAAATAAAAAGATATATTGGTATTGGAGGCACTCAGATGAGATGGAAAGTGGTTCTGGCTTCATTGTCAAGGCTTTTAATAGTTGTTGGTTTGTCCATGATAATTCCCTTGATTTGTGCTATATATTTTGATGATGGAAGTTGGCTGGCCATTGTATATTCCATGGTTATTACCATTGGTATCGGTATAATAATATATATCCTATTTCCACTAGAGAATACTCACTTGCGACACATAGAGGGTTACTTGATAGTAACATGTGCCTGGCTAACAGTTGTCCTATTTGGAACACTACCCTATTTGTTTTCTGGAACAATGAATTTTACTGATGCTCTATTTGAAACAATGTCTGGGTTTACCACTACCGGAGCTAGTATCTTAAAAGATGTTGAAGCAATGCCTGAAGGCATACTCATGTGGCGTTCTCTAACCCAGTGGCTAGGGGGCATGGGAATAATAGTATTATTTGTTGCCCTGGTAGCTCGCTTTGGACCAGGTGCTAATAAAATCTTTAATGCTGAGGCCCCAGGCCCCGTTTTGGAAAAGTTAACTCCCAGGATAAGTGATACTGCCAAGAACTTGTGGAAATTTTACATGATTTTTACCTTAATACAAATAATACTGCTAGCTATTGCAGGTATGACCTTTTATGATGCCATGGCCCATACCTTTGCTACCATAGCTACTGGTGGCTTTTCTACCAAAAACGCTGGTGTTGGATATTATATGGATAATGCTTTTATTCAGCTAATCATTATATTGTTTATGTTTCTAGGAGGCACCAACTTTGCCTTATACTATTTAGTATGGAAAAACAAGACCTTAAAGGTTTTCCTGGATAATGAAGAGTTCATGCTGTATCTCAAGATTGCTATTATAGCTGCAGTACTTGTAAGTATAAGTCTTTATTTAAATATGCCAGAGGGCCAGGGCATAATTCCAATTACAGCACTTTTTCAGGTGGTTTCTATTTTGACCACAACAGGATTTGCAACTGTAGACTATGATATGTGGCCAAACCTTGCAAGAAATGTAATGTTTATTTTATTGTTCATTGGGGGCAGTCTGGGATCTACAGCTGGTGGCATAAAAATCGGCAGATTTTTAATATTGATTAAGTACACACTATCAGAACTAGTCCGTTCTATTCACCCTAGGTTAGTGAGAAGCTTAAAAGTAAATAGGGTTTTAGTAGACGACAAGATTGTCATCAATACATTTATTTTCTTTTTTGCATATATAAGCATTGTTGGAGTTAGCACGATTGTCATGTCAACCTTTGGTCTGGATTTAGAAAGTGCCCTGACATCTGTTCTTGCATGTATTGGGGTTATTGGACCGGGCTTGGGAATAGTTGGCCCTGTCATGAATTATGCAGACATACCTGTCCTGGGCAAGTATTTTCTTGCATTCTTAATGCTGGTAGGACGTTTAGAGATATTCACGGTTTTTGTGTTATTCTATCCTAAGAATTGGACATAAACAACAGAGTTTAAGATTATATATTTTGGCTTAAAAAATATAATAACAGGGAGTGAATAAAAAATGTTGGATTTGTTATTAACCCGCAGAAGCATAAGAAAATTTCAGGATAAAAAAATTGAAAAGGAAAAAGTGGATATTATTGTAAAGAGTGCCTTGCTGTCTCCATCCTCTCGGAATAGAAAGCCGTGGGAGTTTGTTGTTGTAACTGACAAAGAACTCCTTAAGAAATTGTCCAGGTGCAGAGAGCACAGCTCACAATTTCTAGAAGGGGCTCCCCTGGGCATAGTAGTCATAGCTGATCCAGAGGTCTGTGATGTTTGGATAGAGGATACTTCCATTGCTGCTATTATTATCCAGTTGACTGCCCACTCTCTAGGACTTGGTTCGTGCTGGGTGCAGGTGAGAGAAAGAATGCACTCAGATAGCAAAAAAGCAGAGGTTTATATCAGGGAGCTTCTTGGAATATCTGATAAGTATAAAGTTGAATGTATAATTGGCATTGGTTACAAGGGTGAGGACAAAGAGGCTCATGATGCTTCCAAATTACCCTTTGATAAAGTTCACTACGAAAGGTTTTAATCTTATACTACTTATATTTTTCTTAACTGACCTTCATCAAACATTTAAATTAATTGGATTTTTTTATGATAGTAAGTTTTAGCTGGAGTTATAGAATTAACCTTTTAAAATTTACAAATAAGAAGGAAATAAAGAACAATTGCCGAATATGTATATACGTGCATAACGAAAACTAAATATCTCCGAACTAAATATTCTAATCCATTTTGGCAGGAATATTTAGTCGTAGGGCAAGCTGGGGAAACCTGCTTGCCTCCCAAGGTGGAAAGGAGAGAAGCTGTATAAACGAATGATATAATACCTCCTTTCACATGTTTAAGAGAAGGGAGGTTGTTGTTTTTAAAATGTATCATGGAATTTTATAAGTTTACCAAAGTGAAACTACATTTTTAATATTTGGAGGTGCTTTATGAAAAAAATACTTATATCATTATTAATTGTCATGACCCTGTTAACCCTTACTGCTTGCAACAATAACAAAAGCAATACAGGAGAAAATAATACAGAAAACAATACAACAGCTCCAAAAGAAATAATACTGGCCACAACAACCAGTACACAGGATAGTGGACTTTTGGATGTGCTGATACCTATTTTTGAAGAGAAGCATGGTTATATAGTTAAAACAATTGCAGTAGGCACGGGCCAGGCTCTGGAAATGGGCAAAAGAGGTGATGCAGATGTGCTTTTAACACATGCACCCTCAGCAGAGTTGGAATTACTTGAAGCAGGTGATATAATCAACTATAGACTGGTAATGCATAACGACTTTGTCATAGTAGGGCCAGCTGCTGACCCAGCAGGTATTGGCGGCATGGAAAAGTCTGCCGATGCATTTGCAAAAATAGCTGCATCAGAGAGCCTTTTTGTTTCCAGGGGTGATGATTCTGGAACCCATAAAAAAGAACTGTCCATATGGAAAAAGGCTGGGATTGAGCCAGGGGGTAGCTGGTATGTAGAAACAGGCAGTGGCATGGGCCAGACTTTAAATGTGGCATCTGAAAAGGATGGGTACTGTCTTACTGATAGGGGGACTTACCTGTCATTAAGTCATAATCTGCGTCTAGAAATTTTAGTTGAGGGAGATCCGGATCTACTAAATATCTATCACGTGGCACAGGTTAATCCAGAAAAAAGTGATCTGATAAATGCAGAGGGGGCTGCAGCTTTTGTAGAGTTTATGATATCAGAGGAGACCCAAAAAATAATTGGGGAGTTTGGAGTGGATAAGTTTGGTTCACCATTGTTCTTTCCTGATGCCCATAGAGATCCTGCTGAATATGGCTTGAAGTATTGATACAAATAGGCAGACAGGGGGAAATGAAGGAAATTATAAGATAGGTGGTTTAAAGCCTTGGATTTAATCATAGATGGCATTAAAGAGGCCATTTGGCTGTTCTTAACCCTTGATGTGGAAATATTTGGCATAACCTTTAGAACCCTGCAGGTTTCAACTACAGCTACCTTGCTTGCCTTGATAGCTGGAGTGCCATCAGGCCTCTGGTTGGCATTATATGATTTTCCGGGGAAACGATTATTGATTAGTATTGTCAATACTGGAATGGCCCTTCCACCTGTGGCAATTGGCTTATGGGTTGCCATATTTCTTTGGAGGAGTGGTCCACTAGGCCAACTGCAGTTAATTTATACTCCCTATGCCCTGATAATTGCCCAGTTTGTAATTGCCTTTCCAATGGTCACAGGCTTTACAATTGCAGGAGTTCAACAGCTAAATCCCAAGCTTCACCTGCAGATCTGGTCCCTGGGAGCATCTAGAGTACAATATCTATGGGCAATTATTCGAGAAACAAGACTTCCCTTGCTGGCAGCAGTTATAGCCGGTTTTGGGGCAGCTATTTCAGAAGTAGGGGCATCCATGATGGTTGGAGGAAATATACAGGGCTTAACAAGGGTACTCACTACTGCTACTGTCCTTGAAGTTTCCAAAGGTAATTTTGGTAAGGGAATTGCATTAACCATTATACTCATGGCAATAGCCTATATCATAACTTTAGCTCTAACACTAATTCAGCAGCAGGAGAGGAAATAATGAGTCTGCCCATATTAGAAGCAAAAGATCTTTTATGGAAGGTTAAAGGCAAAACAATAGTCAGAGTAAATAGATTTCAGATCTGTCCTGGGGAACATGTTGCATTAATCGGGCCAAACGGCAGCGGCAAGAGCACCCTGATTAAGTTCCTTGCCTTTTTACAAAAACCTTCGGCAGGAGAAATAGTTTTTCAAGGCATTGGCCCTAACAGCTCAATAATATACAAAAGAAGACAGATGGCAGTAGTATTCCAAGAACCCCTGCTCCTAAATATGAATGTCTATGACAATATTGCATATGGGTTAAAGCTCAGAAAGGCAAATATTAACATCAGGGAACGGGTTGATTACTGGCTGGACAAGCTAAGCATATCACATCTGAAAAGCAGATATCCCAAAAATTTATCTGGAGGCGAAGCCCAAAGAACCAGTATAGCCAGGGCCCTGGCTTTAGAACCAAAAATTTTATTTTTAGATGAGCCCTTTACTGCTTTAGACGCACCAACAAAGGCACAGCTGTTGGAGGAAATGAATCTGCTTATAAGGCAGTCAAGTATAACCAGCATATTCATTACACATGATTTTTCAGAGATTCCCTTCATGGCAGATAAGGTATATGTAATGTCAGAGGGGGAGATTGTCCAACAGGGGCCACTTGAAGATATTTTCTATAGACCTGTTAATGAAGTGGTGGCAAGCTTAGTAGGAGCTGATAATCAGTATGAAGTCACAATCTCAGAAAGGTATTCCTCGAATAGATATGGAATTAGACTAAACAGATCCCATACTAATCTGGTAGTCCATACAGCGGTACCCAAAAATTTTATTTCAGGTCAAAGGCTTAAGGCTTTTATTAGATCTGATGATATTGGGTTAGGAGCAGAACTGGAAAATAAGCTGGACGGATATGTAAAAAAAATATCCCCCCATGGGTTTCAGTATAAGGTACTGTTGGACTGTGGATTTGAACTAAGCGTTGTCATCAGCAAGCAGCAGTTTATTGAGTTAAATCTAAAAAACAATGACAGATTAACAGTCAGTATTAATTCCAAGAATATACATCTTATTGAGACGTCTTGATTTTTTATAATTTGGCATAGCCAGCCAATATATCTATTGAAGGTAACTTGAGTTGCCTTCTTTTTCTTTTTCACTATTTTGGTTTATAATAAGTCTATGGAATTATTAATGGTTTGGGAGCGATAAATGTGAAAAGAAAGTCCGTGCCTAATTTACGAGTTTCCATTGAACTGGGGGAAGAAAAATCATTGTCAGGAACCCATCTTTTTTCCCTCCTGGATAATATAATGGTTTATGGTTCCATAAGCAGAGCGGCAGCCGCAATGAGTCTTTCCTATAGATATTCCTGGGGTTTAATAAAGGAAGCCGAGGATGCCATGGGAATTAAACTGGTTGCAAAGAAGGTAGGTGGCAGCATGGGAGGAGGCACATTTTTAACCAGTGAGGGGAAAAACCTCCTGACTAATTATAAAAGTTTTAAAAGTGAGGTGGACAGCCAGCTTCAAAGCTTTCTGAATAAACAGCTGCAAGAGAGTGACACTGACAAAAAAGAGTCTGCATTTATATCGTTAAACAAGCAGCTTATTATTGCAAGTACCATTGAACCTGTTGAAACTGGTCTTTTAGATGTATTAGAACAGGCATTTTTTCAAGATACAGGTATCGTTTTAAGGCATATTGCCCTTGGTAGTGGTCGTGCCCTTGAGCTGGCTAAAGAAGGTCGAGCAGATATGGTTCTTACCCATGCGCCAGAACTGGAAGAAGAGTATATAGCACAAGGCTATGGCTTAAGAAGAATTCCACTCATGGCCAATAATTATGTGATAGTAGGCCCCAAAGTATGCTCGAAATTGGATGGTAAGGATTTAATGAACATAAAACACAAATCCCCAGTGGAAGTATTTAAACAAATTGCAAAAAATGCTGCTCCCTTTATCAGCAGAAATGATTTATCTGGTACCCATTTAAAGGAATTAAAAATCTGGAAAACTGCAGGTGTTGAACCCAAAGGAGATTGGTATATTAAGGCCTCAGGGATGATGGGCAATTTAGGTGTTCTTCAGCTGGCAGTGGCTAAAAATGCGTGGGCTATTGTAGACCATGCAACTTTTCTCTTGGCAGATATAAAGGATAAAATGGCTATCCTTTGTGATAAAGATATTAATGGGACCGTTCATGAGGAACTGGTTAATGTATTCTCGTTAATACTTGTAAACCCAGATGCAGTACCCCATGTGCATTTTAATGAAGCTTCTATATTTGCTGATTGGATAAGAAAGGAAAATGTTAAAAGCATCATTTCAAGTTTTGGAGTAATTAACTTTGGGGAGCCCCTTTTTTCTGCTATCTAGCTGCAAATGATTCCGGTGCTGCTTTTTGCAGTGATCATAATTAGATTAGTGGAAATGCTTTTTATATAACATATCTATCATCTCTTTTGCTTCTTCATAAAAGGCATTATAATTTTTCATTAGGTTTTTGGCTTCATCTGTGAGTACGGATCCACCTCCCTGTACTCCGCCAGTTTTGGAACATATAAGTGTAAAACCTAGCTTTTCTTCAATTCTTTTGAGCAAACCATGGGCTTGACTGTATGACATGCCTAATTTTTTTGCTGACTGCATCAAGGAGCCGGTTTCTTCAATTCCCTGCAGGAGTTCATATGGGCCTTTCCCGAAAACTTTACCTTCCTTATCTAACCACAATTTGAACTTATATTTATACATGTTATAACACCCCCAAGTTTCATTTAGTCCCTCATAAATATTATTATAAACAAATTAGCATATAAAAAAATAGATTTACAAAAAGAATAATTGGCGTTATACTTAAATAAACATAACGAAAAATGGGAGGATAAATAATAAATGAAAAAATTCTTGATCTCGATAATTCTTATAAGCTTTATAGTATCTAACCTTGTTTTATTTGGGTGTGCACAAAATCAAAATAGGGATGAACCTGTGGAACTGCTGGTTTCTGCTGCTGCAAGTTTGACAGATGCTCTGGAAGAAATAAAAGAGTTATATACAGAAGAGAATAAAAATATTACCGTCACCTATAATTTTGCCGGGTCTGGTTCGCTCCAGCAGCAAATAGAGCAAGGAGCTCCAGTTGATGTATTCATATCAGCAGCATCCAGGCACATGAATGACCTTGAGCAAAAGAATTTAATTATGGATGGCACACGAATAGATCTGCTCACGAACAAACTGGTTTTAATTGTTCCAGCCTCGGACTTTCAAAGTGGTGATTTTCAAGTGCTGGTAAAGGATGAAATTAAAAAAATTGCCATAGGTGAACCAGATAGTGTTCCTGCCGGCAAATATGCCACCCAGGTTTTTGACCATTTTGGTATACTAAAGGATATAGAAGCAAAGTTTATTTATGGAAAGGATGTTCGCCAGGTTTTAACCTGGGTCGAAACCAATAATGTGGATGCAGGCATAGTTTATGCCAGTGATGCTGTGCAGGCTGATAAGATTCGCATCCTATCTGAAGCTCCAGAGGGGTCTCATGAGCCAATTATCTATCCTGCGGCTGTAATTAAAAACAGCAGGCATGCTGAGCAAGCCCAGAACTTTCTAGATTTTCTTGCCACTTCTAAGGCCCAGGAGATATTTGCAAGGCATGGTTTTTCAGTCCTGATAGATTGACAGATGGAAGATAATGATGAAATAAACAATTGGGAGAAAGTTTATTATGACAATGGATTTAATGCCTTTGTGGATTTCGATAAAAACCGCTGGTGTTGCAACTATCATTGCTATCGTTGCGGGCCTGGCATTTGCCAGGTTTGTGGCTTTTTCTGCCTGGAAGGGAAAGGAAATATTAGATGGAGTATTAATACTTCCCCTGGTTCTTCCTCCTACAGTCATTGGGTTTATATTATTAATTCTCCTTGGAAGGACTGGGCCCATAGGCAGACTTCTTGAAGATGCAGATATAGCTATAGTTTTTTCCTGGCCCGCTGCAGTTATAGCGGCATCAGTAGTTGCTTTTCCCCTCATGTACAGAACGGCAAGGGGTGCCTTTGAACAGGTTGACCCAAATGTCCTTGATGCTGCAAGGACAATGGGTTCTTCAGAATGGGAGGTTTTCAGGCTGGTGCTTTTGCCCCTTTCCTGGCCAAGCCTGCTGGCAGGTATTATACTATCCTTTGCCAGGGCCCTGGGCGAATTTGGTGCCACC
>JAGXSK010000152.1 GCA_018333845.1 Clostridia bacterium
AAAATACCTGGAATACCCTGTAAACAAAATACTACATTAATATACAAATATCCTTCTTTTTTACATAAAAAGGATTCTTGTCGCAGGCAGGATGGACATGGAGCAAAATAAAAAGCAGACCCAAGGGTCTACTTGGATCTGCTTTAAAAAGGTCTGCTTTATTTCACAACTATATTAACAAGTTTTTCTTTTATATAGATAAATTTTACAAGATCTTTTCCATCCAGGTGTTTGCTTATCTTTTCATCATTAGCAACTGCTTCTCTAACCTGTTCCTCACTTGTACCCACAGGGAGGGTTAGTTTACCACGGACCTTTCCATTAATCTGAATAACTATTGTAACCTCATCCTGCACAAGGGCAGCTGCTTCATAGTCAGGCCATTTCTGGGAATGAACACTTCCATGGTTGCCTAACACCTGCCAGAGTTCCTCTGCAATATGGGGTGCAAAGGGCGCAAGTAAAAGGGTCAGCTTGTTTAGGGTTTCCTTGATCAAGGGTAAATTCTGTTGAGTGAATGCCACATTGTCCTTGTAATGATACAGGGAGTTAATCAATTCCATTATTGAACTAATTGCTGTATTAAAATTAAATCTTTCATTAATATCATCTGTAACCTTCTTAACTGATACATTTAATGCATGGTAAATGTCCTTGTCTGCCTTGTTATCAATTATTGGAGGACCTGTTATTTCATCTAAATGATTGTGATAGACATATACTAATCTCCAAACCCGGTTTAGGAAGCGGAAACAGCCCTCTACTCCCTGGTCACTCCATTCCAAATCCCTTTCAGGTGGTGCCGCAAAAAGGATAAACAGCCTTGCTGTATCTGCCCCATACCTGGAAATGATCTCCTCGGGACTGACAACATTACCCCTGGACTTGGACATTTTGCCTCCATCCTTAAGCACCATTCCCTGGGTAAGAAGATTTTGAAAAGGTTCCTCAACTGACACTAAACCAAGATCATACATGACCTTTGTAAAGAAGCGTGCATACATTAAATGCAAGATAGCATGCTCAACACCACCTATGTATTGATCAACATTCATCCAATAGTCAACCTTATCCTTCTCAAAGGCATGTTCATCTGATTTTGGACTTGCATAGCGCAAAAAGTACCAGGATGAACAGACAAAGGTGTCCATTGTATCAGTTTCTCTTCTAGCTTCTTCTCCGCAAGTTGGGCAGGTTGTTTCCCAAAATGAAGGATCTTTCAGAGGAGATTCTCCTGATGGCTTGAACTCTACCTGTTCAGGCAGTATTACAGGCAGTTGATCTTCAGGAACCGGAACTACACCACATTTGTCACAGTAGACTATGGGTATGGCAGCACCCCAGTATCTCTGCCTGGAAATAAGCCAGTCTCTTAGTCTGTAATTAACCTGTTTTATACCCTTGTTGGTCTTTTCAAGATAATCACTTACCCTGGTAATACCTTCTTCAACATTTAAACCGTTAAATTCTCCTGAGTTGACCATTTTCCCTGGTCCTGCATGGGCCTCTGACATGGTTTCTCCATCTAGGTCCTGGTCCCTGGGACTGATAACAACCCTGATTGGCAGGCTGTATTTTCTTGCAAAGTCAAAGTCCCTTTGATCATGGGCAGGTACTGCCATTATGGCACCTGTACCATAATCCATGAGAACATAATTTGCTATCCAGATGGGTATTTTTTCCCCACTCATGGGATTAATGGCATAGGAACCAGTGAAAATACCCTCCTTTTCTCCTTCTTCGGAGGTTCTATCTTCTGCTTTTAGCTTTGAAACTTTATTAACAAACTCCTTTACTTTCTCTTCCTTTTCTGTACCCCTTGTTAATTCCATTACCAGGGGATGCTCTGGAGCTAGAACCATATAAGTCGCTCCGAATAAGGTATCTGGCCGGGTAGTAAACACCTTGAGTTCATGACCCATTTCAGTGGTAAATTTTACTTCTGCTCCTTCACTTCTTCCTATCCAGTTTTTCTGCATGATTTTAACCTTATCTGGCCATCCCGGCAGCTTTTCCAGATCCTCCAGAAGTTTATCAGCATAGTCAGTTATTTTAAAGAACCATTGATCAAGATTTTTTTTAATTACTTGTGTGCTGCAACGCTCACATCCCTCGTCAACAACCTGCTCATTTGCCAACACTGTGTTGCAGCTTGGACACCAGTTTACCAGGGCGTATTTTTTATAAGCCAATCCCTTGTGAAAGAGCTGCAAAAATAACCATTGTGTCCATTTATAATAGCTTGGATGGCAGGTGGCAATTTCTCTCTCCCAGTCATAGCTTATTCCCATTGATTTAAGCTGGGCCTTCATATTATGTATATTATCCCAGGTCCATTTTGCAGGTGGTATACCATGTTTTATAGCTGCATTTTCAGCTGGCAAACCAAAAGCATCCCAACCCATTGGGTGAAGCACATTGTATCCCTGCATATTCTTAAAACGTGCAACAACATCACCAATAGAATAGTTTCTTACATGACCCATATGTAAATTCCCTGATGGATAAGGAAACATTTCTAAAACATAATATTTTTCTTTGGACTCGTCCTCATGAACTACATATATATTAGAATTATCCCATTTTTGCTGCCATTTAGGTTCTATATCGGCAAAGTTGTACTTTTCTTGCATTAAATTCACCCCTTATACTGTTTAAAATAAAGAAAAAATCCCTATTATCAAGGGAGGCAGTGGTAACACTACTGGTAAAATTATAGTTTACCTATATATAAAAGTCAACCAAGCTCCGACTCAACCTGAACAGCAGCGGCGTCACCCCACAAGGTTTCCAGGTCATAGAAACGCCTCATGTCTTCCTGGAATATATGGACTACAACACTGCCATAATCCAATAAAATCCATGCAGCTTCTCTTAATCCTTCTCTATGCAAGATTTTCATGCCGTTTTCTTTCATAACATCCTCAATATTATCTGCAATAGCCCGAGCCTGGGTTCTATTTGCTGCTGTACATATGACAAAATAGTCAGTTATGATTGTAATATCATCCATTTTTAGAACAACCACATCTTTTGCCTTTTTGTCTAGTGCAGCTTTTGCTGCTCCCCTTGCTATATTTAAAAAATCTGACAAAAACTATCACTCTCCAGTCTTTTCAAAAAATAATTTCTTGCCTCAACTGACAAGGGATGAATTATCATCCCATTATCAATAAGGTATTTTAAAGTACTATTTAGGCAGTGCACCATGGCTTTGTCCAGGTCATCCATTGCTGTTTCCAGTAGTTCATCAGCCCCAGGAAGGTTCCTTTCAGGCTCAAGCATATCCGCAATATATAATATCTTGGCAAGATTATCCATCTGGGGAGCAGCCAGGGTATGCAGCCTGATAGCCTCCAGAATTGTTTCATCTTTAATACCAAGCTCATTTTCAACTATCCATGCACCCACATGGGTATGAAGCAAAATAGGCATGTCTAATTCCATGGGATCATGGTAAAGGTCATGTTCTTTTACAATGTATACTAATTCTTCCTTTTCCATATCCCTGGCTATATCATGCAGCAAACCTGCTGTATAGGCCTTGTGCCATTCTATACCATGGCGCTCTGCCATATCCCTTGCAAGGTTTGCAACCCTTCGACTATGGGCAATTCTTTGATCTGATAAATATTTCTTCAGGATATTTTCAAGTTGAGCTGTTTGCAGCAACAAATTCTTTTCCTTCCTTGTACAAACTATTTGTATATATGTATCGTTCGACAGATTCAGGCAGTAAATACTTAATAGGCTTGCCACTAGCAACCCTTTGTCTAATATCTGTAGAGGAAATTGATAATGCCGGCACCTCAAAAGTCAAGAATTTATCCTTGGCAATAGATGAAATCTGCTCCAGTTTATTATCAAGGACAGACAGGTCAAACCCTGGCCTTGTAGCTGCCACAAAGGTGCACATTTCTATCAGATACTCAATATTCTTCCAGGTTAAAATTTCTAAAACTGCATCTGCACCAGTTATAAAATATAATTCCCATTCTGGACCGTATTTCTCCTTAAGCTGGGAAACAGTATCAATAGCATAAGAGCAGCCCTGTCTATCAATTTCAATTCTGCTTACTTCAAAAAATATGTTAGTGGTGACAGCTAAAACCGTCATTAAGTATCTATGTCGTGCTTCGGTTATCTTTTGCCCTGTTTTATGGGGAGGATATCCTGACGGAACAAATATAACCTTATCAAAGTTAAATTGGGCCCTGGCAGTCTCTGCTGTAACCAGGTGTCCATAATGTACAGGATCAAAGGTTCCTCCCATAATGCCAAGCCGTTTGATTTTTTTTGCTGCCAGCAACATCGCCCCCTTAAATTAACTCCAATTGTTCCACAGGCACAAACCTAAACTTATATTCTGTACATTCATTGTTTTTAAGAATGGCTAACTTCTTGCCCATTCTATTCCTGGTAAAAGCAAAGATTTGAAAGGCCAGGCTCCTTCCACAGCCCTTGACATGTACCCATTCACCTATTTGCATGATCATCACCTCTTATATCTAGCATATAAATTATACTGCAAAAGGTTCCTGGGATTTTTTGGCGCAAGTTAAATTATACCTTACTCATGCTTTACCTGGGAAGATCTATAATGTCTCTTTTTGTAGATTTTCGATAAATAAGGAAATTTCTTCCAACAATTTGAACCAGCTGGGATTGAAGTTCTTCAGCTATTTGCGGGGCAATCTCTTTGGGTCCATCTTCACTATTTGTCAACACTCTAACCTTAATTAACTCCCTGGCTTCTAAGGCTTCATCTATCTGTGTTATGACATTTGCATTAACTCCGCCCTTACCTATTTGAACTATTGGGTCTAGCCCCGTGCCAAGAGCCCTTAAAAATCTCTTTTGTTTTCCAGTTAACATAAATTATTTTCAACTCCTATTCAACAAACTCAAATTCCAGATCGCCAATTCTAACAAGATCGCCATAATTAATACCCTTTTTAAGAAGTGCATCCTCAACTCCCATTGTTTTTAAAATGCGCTGGAATCTCCTTATACCTTCTTCGTTATTAAAATCTGTCATAGCAAAATGCTTTTCCACCTCTTTACCTTTCACTACAAATATACCATCTTCCCGACCAATGGTGAACCTCTCTACAGGCTCCATAAATACCTTAATTTCATCCTCACCAAATAAAGGTTCAGGCTCAATCTCCCCAATTAGTTGGGCTATCCTGCCAATTAGGGGTTTAAGGCCTGTCCCAGCAACTGCAGATATGGGAAAGATCTCATATTGCTCTCCCAGCTCTTTCTTTAATAACTCCAGATTCTTTTCAGCGCCAGATACATCCATTTTATTGGCAGCTATTATCTGCTTTTTATCAGCTAGTTTTGGATTATATAAGATAAGCTCCCTGTTTATCACGCTGAAAACATCTACAATATTTTTGTCCTGAGCAGGGGTCATATCCAATACATGAACAAATATCCTGGTCCTTTCAATATGACGCAAGAATTCATGGCCCAGGCCTGCTCCCTGGTGAGCTCCTTCTATTAAACCAGGAATGTCGGCTACAACAAAGCTGCTGCCTTCATCAACTGAAACAACACCCAGGTTGGGCTTAAGGGTCGTAAAGGGATAGTCTGCAATTTTGGGTTTTGCCGCCGATATTACAGATATTAAGGTGGACTTTCCGGCATTGGGCATTCCTACTAGTCCCACATCAGCCAGCAGCTTTAGCTCTAAAAACAAGGTAACCTCTTCACCAGGCTCACCCTTTTCTGCAACTGATGGCACCCTATTCTTTGCACTGGCAAAGCGGGCATTTCCCCTTCCACCTCTGCCTCCCCTGGCAACAACTACACACTGGCCATCCTCTGTAATATCTGCAATTAATTCCCCTGTATCAAAATCCTTCACTATAGTGCCAAGGGGGACCTTGAGGATAGTATCCTCTGCATTTCTCCCATGCCTGTTTTTTCCTTGTCCATGCTCACCCTTTTTTGCCTTAACATGGGGTTTGTACTTGAAATCCACCAGGGTTCGCAAACCCTTATCTCCCATTAAAATTACACTGCCACCATCTCCACCATCTCCACCATTAGGACCGCCCTCAGGCACATATTTTTCCCTTCTGAAGGCTACTATACCATTACCACCGTCCCCGGCTTTTACATAAATTTTAGCTTTATCATAAAACATTTATTATCACCTGCAACCCTATTTAGGCGTATTGACTCTATTTATAATATTTCTTTAAATTTCTTTATTATTAATATTTCATCCGAACATACCAGTCCATAACCAATTCTTGAAAATAAGACATTTAAATCATCTATATCCTCAGTTTTCATGTGCATTTTTAGATTAGCACCAGCAAACACAAAACTGTCATCACTATCCACCATAAAACTTATGTTTCGTTCTTCCGAGGGATATCTCAATTGGGAGGCAACTATTTCATCCCAGACTTTCTCAAGGAGCTCTGTTAATAATTCTTCATCAACATGCGTATTTTTCAAGTCACTTTTACATTCTATTGTCAGGGGAATATCCAGCCTGAACACCTTATCCATTTGTGACATTAATGATATTACAAGTCTGGAATAGACTATCCTTAAAAGACTTCCCTTATGCTGCAGCTCATAAATTGCCTGCTTTATGTGCTTTTGGGCTTCATTACCCTTATTTAATTGAATATAACCAAGAATAACCTGCAGATAATTTAACATATCATGTTTTTGCAATCTAAGCAATTCAATGGCTTCATGCCTGTACATGTCTTCTTTCACTAAATTTCACTCCACAAAACAAATTATTCAGTAGACTTCTGCAAAGCATCATGAATTTCCTTTAAGTTTTTGAAAGTTATGGGTTAACTGATAGTACAAAAAAGGCCCCTGAAAACAGCCCAGGGACCTTGTTAGCCTTAAACAGCATAAATACTAACCTGTTTCTTATCCTTACCTTTACGTTCAAACCTTACAACACCATCAGCTAATGCGAACAAAGTATCATCTTTACCTATCCCAACATTAGTTCCTGGATGGATTTTAGTTCCCCTTTGACGCACAAGAATATTTCCAGCTAATACTACCTGACCGTCATGTCTTTTAACTCCAAGCCTTTTAGCTTCACTGTCGCGACCGTTCTTTGAGCTGCCAACACCCTTCTTCTGTGCAAACAATTGAAGATCAATTCTAAGCATCATTTACACCTCCTTAATAATTCTAACATGTGATGCATAACCCTCTTCAATGGATTTTATACCAAGATACATGGTTTTTAATATTATCTGTGCGGCATTTTTTTCTTCTGCAGTTAAATCATTTTGCAGTATACATTTTAAATAGCCATCACTAATGAAATACTTAAAGCTGCCTTCCTGCAAATACTCACCTAATCCTATAACAGCAGTCTGTGCTAATACTGAAATTGCTGAGCATACAATATCCTTACCTGTTTTTGCAAAACCAGCATGTCCCTCTATCTGAAAACCGCTGATTTCCTCATTATTCCTATAAAAAAACTTCACTTCTACCATATTATTTATACTTGGATCTTTTCAACCTTCAATAAAGTATATGGTTGACGATGGCCTTGTTTTTTTCTGTAGTTCTTTTTGGGCTTATATTTGAAAACAATTATTTTCTTGGCCTTGTCATGTTTGACTACTGAACATACGACCTTTGCACCATCAACCCTGGGAGTTCCAAAATTAGTGTTGTCGCCATCTACAACAGCCAGAACATCAGCAACCTCAATGGTACTGCCCTCCTGGGATTTTAAAAGCTCAACCTTAACTAGATCTCCTTCTTTAACCTTGTACTGTTTTCCACCAGTTTCAATAATTGCATACATTTTTTAATTTCCTCCTCGTAAAGACTCGCTAAAAAGGGCGGGTAGCTTAACCCTTATAACCTTTTTTATGCGGTTTTGAACGACACCTTTTTAATGCTAACAATCATGAATTATATCACATGCTTTTATAAATGTCAAATAATCTGACCCCTGGCGTAAGTTCTATATGCTTTAATTATTTTAACCTTGACCTCCCTGCCAACAAAGGGAGAACCATTAATGATGCTTATCACATAACCATTCAGCCTTGCTATTCCGTCTTTCCCGTCACCACTTTGCGGCTCTTCTACCTTGATATCAATTACATCTCCTTCTTTAACCGGCAGGTATGCCTCCATCTCTTTATCAGAGATACTACGTATTTCTACATGTTCTAAATGGAAGCTTTCCTCTCCCTTGACCACAATGGTTTTTCCTGTACTTTCTTCAAGTCTTTTTAAAGACACCCCATTGCTCCCAATTATCTGGGAAGCTACCATGGGGTTGGCCTTTATTAAAAGGGCAGATTGCAGTGTTCTTCCTGCCATGTTTCTGATTTTTTTCTTGGTCCTTAAAGCTATTGTCTCAATTGATAGGAGTTTTCCCTTTCCTTCACAATATGGACAGTCATTAAGCATAAGACTCTCCAGGCCCATGCGTGCCTTTTTTCTAGTCATTTCCACAAGACCCAGGCTGGTAATTCCCATAATACTTGTCTTTGTCTTATCATTTTTTAATTCTTTTTCCAGGGAATCTATAACTAATTGTTTATGTTCAGGCTTTTCCATGTCAATAAAGTCTATAATAATTATTCCACCAATATTTCTAAGTCTCAACTGTCTGGCAATCTCAGCAGCTGCCTGCAAATTGGTATTAAGGACAGTAGATTGAAGATCATCCTTGCCAATGTATTTCCCCGTATTAACGTCAATTGCTGTTAATGCTTCTGTTTGATCTATTACTATATAAGCTCCAGATTTAAGCCAAACCCTTTTATTAAATGCCTGGTCTAGTTGACTTAAAATGGAATACTTTTCTAAAACATCTCCTTCTTCATAAACAACCCTGAATTTATGCTGACAATCCAGCAAGGTCATGGCTTCGAGTATCTGCTCCTTAACCTCAGGACAGTTTACAATTATTCTGGATACTTTTTCATCAAGGAGATCTCGAACCATTCTCTGTGTCAAGCCCAGATCTTTATATAAAACCCTTGGAGCAGCATCTCTTGTTAACCTTTTCTCTATTTTAGCCCATACTGCCTGTAAGTTTTGTAAATCCGCCTCAAGTTCTTTTTCTCCTGCACCCTCAGCCACAGTACGCACTATCATACCCATGTTTTTTGACTTGACCCTGCTTGCTATTTTTTTAAGCCTATCCCTTTCTTCTTCATTTTCAATTCTTCTTGATACACCCACATACTCCACGTAAGGCATTAATACTGTATACCTGCCAGGAATAGTAATATTAGTTGTGACCCTGGCTCCCTTGGAACCAACTGGCTCCTTGGACACTTGAACAAGGATTTGCTGACCTTCCTTTAAGACGTCACAAATGCTTACCTGGTGGGGACCTTTAAACGAATCATCCAACATATTCTTGGATGGCACAGCATCTTCTACAAATAGAAATGCATTTCTTTCTAAACCAATGTCAACAAAAGCTGCCTGCATACCTGGAAGTACATTTTTCACAATCCCTAGATAGATGTTTCCTACTATCCTTTTATTAAACTCTCTTTCTAGATAAACTTCCATTAGTATACCATTTTCAACTACAGTGACTAAAATCTGTTCTTCCTGAACATCTACCAGTAATTCTTTTTGCAAGTAACTTCACCCTTCCAGTATTCCCATTGGAGTGCATAAAGAATCGTCCTTTATTGCATACAGGTCTTCCCTTATAAAGGTGGGGCTGCTGTGCGTTATAATATTAGAAAATGTAATAAAAGCATGGTATACTTCCCCTGCCCGTATATTGCCTTTGCTCCCTGAAGCTACAGTAAAATTAATAACCAGATTCATACCATTTAATTCAGCATCCAGATTATATATTCCTTCTTTTATGTTAATTACCTTATTTTTATCCTTAGATTCCCTGTTGACTAGAATCTCTGGCTGCCCAAGAAAATCTTCAATTAGTTGCTGCAACTCTCCAACTGTCAATTTCTTCTCAACTGGGCATATTGCTGTATATTCTGCCCTTTCTATTATGGCTGTCAATGATTTAACTTTGTCCTTAACCTCTTTCACATCTAATATTTCTATGCCCTTTATCAGGTAATTGTTTGCCTGATTCTTGAAATCAAGTAAATCCATCCTGGTGCTTAGCTCTAAATCCAAATATTCACCTCGACTAGCTGTACCTACTGAGAGGGCAGATGCATAGCTTATTTTCGGATGCGGATTAAATCCCTCTGAAAATGCCAGGGGAATTCTTGCTCTTCTAAAAGCCCTCTCCATTGCTTTCATCAGCTCCAGATGGGACAAAAAGCGAGCACCTTCCAATTTTGTATACTTAACCCGTAACTTCATCATGTTCCCCCTTCATATCAAGCTTAACCCCAAATCTGGGACAAACTCCACAACCACTACAAGGTTCATAGCGGCAATCATAGCTTCTGACCTCAGACATTGCCCTTTCATATTCCTTATATAGAAAGCTTTTGGTAACCCCAACATCAATAATATCCCATGGGAAAATTTCATCCTTATCCCTTTTTCCATAAGCATAAAGTTCAGGGTCAATATTGCTTTCCTTAAAAGCTTCCAACCATTTTTCATAATTAAAAAATTCATCCCAGCTGTCAAATTTACAGCCCTTTTCCCAGGCAACCTTGAGAACCCTGCATAACCTCCTGTCTCCCCTGGAAAAAACAGCCTCCAGAAAGCTAATTTCAGGATTGTGATAGTTATACACTATCTTTTTATCTCTAAGTAATTCTTTTAAATACTTTTGCTTTTGTTTTAGAACTTCTATGCTATCCTGGGGCTCCCACTGAAAGGGCGTATGGGGTTTGGGAACAAAGGATGAAACGCTTACTGTTATTTTCAGGGTTCCTTTAGAGTTTTGTTTTTTCTTTATTTCTCTGCCAATGTTTAGAACCTTATAAGCAAGATTTGCTATACCCTTTAGATCATCCTCTCTTTCTGTTGGCAAGCCAATCATGAAATAGAGTTTAATAGCATCCCAGCCTGCCTGAAAGGCTCCTGCAACAGATCTTTCCAGGTCTTCCTCGGTAACACCCTTGTTAATTACATTTCTTAGTCTCTGGGTTCCCGCCTCAGGGGCAAAGGTTAAGCCAGTTTTACGGACCTTTTGTATTTCCCTGGCCAGATCAACTGAAAAGGCATCAACCCTTAAGGATGGCAGTGAGAGACTTACCCTGTCACCTTCATATTGATTGAGCAAATCCCTGGCAACCTGTTCAATACATGAATAATCTGCCGAGCTTAAAGAAGTAAGAGAAATTTCCTCATAACCGGTATTTTCAATGGACAACCGGGCATGTTTCTGCAGGGTTTGAGGAGACTTTTCCCTAACAGGCCTGTAGACAATACCTGCCTGGCAAAATCTACATCCCCGGGTACAGCCCCTTGCAACCTCCAGCATCACCCTATCATGAACAGCTTCTACAAAGGGAACCACAGGGTTGGTTGGAAAGTAGGCACTATCTAGATCCTTTACTATTCTCCTTTTGACAGCACCCGTTCCAGTGACGTCCACGATAGCTTCCATGGTTCCTTCCTCACTATACTTAAAGTCATATAAATGAGGAACATATACTCCGGGAACATTTGCTATTTCTCTAAGGAAGTCCCCCCTCTTCATTTTACCCTGCAGGTATTTATCCTTCACCTGGGCAAGGACCTCAAGGAGCAGTTCCTCTGAATCCCCTAATAAAAAAAAGTCTATAAAGTCTGCCAGGGGCTCTGGATTAAAGGCACATGGGCCTCCTGCAATGACAAGGGGATAGGTTTCATCTCTTTCGTCCTGCAATAGGGGAATCCCTGCCATATCAAGCATGTTTAATACATTGGTATAACTCATTTCATACTGCAGGGTAAAACCTATAACATCAAAATCCCTTAAAGGTCTAGCAGATTCTAGACTGAAAAGGGACAATCCTCTTTTTCTCAGCTCCCTTTCCATGTCCACCCAGGGTGCAAAGCACCTTTCCATTAAATAGTCTTCTTTTTCATTTACTAAACCATATAATATCCTTAAACCCAGATGAGACATGGCAACCTCATAAACATCCGGGAAACAAAATGCCATTTTAACTGATACCCTGTCCCAATCCTTATGTACAGAATTGTATTCATTGCCTAAATATCTGGCAGGCTTTTCAACCAGAGAAAGCACTTGAGATTCCAAAATTTCCTTCACGAAAGCAAATCCTCCTGACTTATGTTTTAGCTCTATTATTATCTATTATTATATAATACAATAAAAAATAACCTCTCAGTAGTAGTCTACCAGAAGGCTATTCGCCACACTATATTTATTTCCTTTAAAAATATTATTGTGATGGAAATTTATGCTTATAATAATGATAATAAGACAGTAAACCGTCAGAGTGTCTTGTTTATATGTCTTTTATAAGGATTTGATCGCCTTTTTTAAAATATTCTTCTATTAGCTTTTCTTCTGAAACAGTTTTTATTTGTTCTCCTGATTGGTTGAAGACATGGAAAACATTATAGGTATTTGGATGGAGATGGGGTAGTACTTCTCCAATTGGTGTATTTTCTCTTACATAATATGGTTTTAGCTGTTGAATCTTTTCCTTTGAAATTATTTCCTTTTTTCTCAAAAGATACCTGATGAAATGGAAGGAGGCAGTCTTATCCTGTTCACCTGCTGAATAGAATAGGAAGCAGGCCATGGTGACAGCATTTAAATCCCACAGTTTTAAATATAATCCGCTAGCAGTTACTAATAATACAAGCACAGCCATTAGCTTTCCCTGATAAGCTGCTTTTTTTGTGGCAGCAAATACACCCATTGATCTGGCATGCCAGGCTCTATATATTCTGCCTCCATCAAGGGGTAAAACTGGTATTAGATTAAACAAGCCCATTATAATATTTAGCCTTATAAAAAAAGGCAGCCAGTAGTCTGTATTATAATAATACTGGGCTGCCAAACCTAGACCAGCCATAAAAAAGTTAGCTAGGGGACCTGCTAATGCTATACGTATCTCTTCATTGGAATCCACATCTAGAAAATCCAGCTTTGCTACTCCACCAAAGGGAAACAGTTCTATTTCTTTAATGTATACCTTATATCCCCTTGCAACTATTGTATGGGCTAGTTCATGGATGAAAACTACTAAAAAGATAATTACTGCCTGGGGAAGGACCTTAGCAAAGCCATAAAACACCATCATAAGCAAAAACAGCCTATCTACCTTGACATCTATTCCTTGATATTGAAATAGTTTCACTTATAACAGCTCCTAGGGTGATTCATTT